>JAUHVN010000114.1 GCA_030425055.1 Actinomycetes bacterium
CCCCGCCTCGACCGCCGGCCGGGTGAGGATGATGCGGCTCACCTCGCGCCGCTGCAGCGCCTGCACCGCCTTCGCCATCGCGAGGTAGGTCTTGCCGGTGCCCGCCGGTCCGATGCCGAAGACGACGGTGTGGTCGTCGATCGCATCGACGTACGCCTTCTGTCCGAGGGTCTTGGGCCGGATCACCTTGCCCCGCGACGACAGGAGGGCCTCGCCCAGCACCTCGGACGGCCTCGGCGATCCCTCGCTGCGGAGGATGCGGTCCGACGAGGTCACGTCCGCAGGGCCCAGATCGTGGCCGGCCTGTGTCATGGCGAGCAGTTCGTCGACGAGCGCACGTGCACGGCGCACGGCCTCACCCTCGCCGGTGAGGGTGATCTCGTTGCCGCGCACATGGATCTCGACGTCGGGATGCTCGCGCTCGACCACTCGGAGCAGTCGATCCTGCGGGCCCAGCAGCTGCACCATCGCCACGCCGTCGGCGTAGACGCGGTCGACGACGGGTTCGTCAGCCACCGAGCCCCGCTTCGTCGAGCGATCCGGCGAGCACATGGGCGTGCACGTGGAAGACCGTCTGGCCCGCGTTCGCACCCGTGTTGAACACGAGGCGGAAGTCGCCGTCGGCGTGCTCGCCTGCGAGAGACGATGCCAGACCGACCATCTCGGCGAGCAGCGCGGGATCGTCCGCCGCCAGCTCCACGACGTTGCGGTACTGCGCAGTCTTGGGGATCACGAGCAGATGCACCGGCGCCTTGGGTGCGATGTCTCGGATCGCGAAGACGTTCTCGGTCTCGGCGAGGATCTCCGAGGGGATCTCTCCCTGCAGTATTCGCGTGAAGATCGAGGGCTCCGACATGGGCATCAGTCTACTGAGCCGCGTTCACCAGCGGCCCAGTGCGGCTGCGATGAGGGCGATCGCCGCCGGACCCGCGGTCGAGGTGCGCAGCACGGTGTCGCCCAGCCGCACCGCCGTAGCGCCGGCATCCGTCAGTGCGGCGAGCTCGTCGGGGCTGAGTCCACCCTCGGGACCGACGACGAGCACGACGTCGCGGGTGTCGCCGTCACGCCACACCTCCGCGCTCAGAGCGGCCTGCGCCGTCGGTTCGAGGACGAGCATCCGCGTGTCGCCCGCGCGTCGCACCAGGGCTGCGGTCGTCGCGAGTTCCGAGACCTCGGGAACCCGGACGCGCAGCGCCTGCTTCGACGCCTCGCGCACGATGGTCGCCCACCGCTGCCGGCCCTTGGCCGACTTGGCGGCGTCCCATCGCGACACGCTCCGCGACGCCTGCCACGGGACGATCTCGTCGACACCGAGCTCGGTCGCCGCCTGGATCGCCAGTTCGTCGCGGTCGCCCTTCGCCAGGGCCTGCACCAGCACGACGCGCGGCGAAGGGGCCGGTTCATCGGCGCGACTCACGACGCGCAGCGTCACCGCCTTCGGCTGGGCGTCGACCACCTCCGCCTCGAGCCGCGCGCCGTGTCCGTCACCGACGGAGACCTGCTCGCCGACCCGCACCCGGCGCACCGCGCTCGCGTGATGCGCCTCGGCCCCGGACAGCACGACCTCGTCGCCGACGCCGGCGTCGCTCGCGTGGTTGAGCAGGAAGTGCAGCGCCACGTCAGCTGTTCCGGAACCGATCGCGCAGCTTGGCGAACAGACCCTGGTGGAATTCGGCGAGACGGGGACCCGGTGCCTTCGTGCGACGTGCGAACTCCTCGATCAGGGCACGATCCTTGCCGTCGAGGCGCGTGGGGGTCACGACGTGCACGCCGACCCGCAGGTCTCCGCGCTGCGAGCCGCGCAACGGGGTGATTCCCCGGCCCTTGATGGTGAGCACATCACCCGACTGCACGCCGGGCCGCAGCTCGAGGTCGACCGGACCGTCGAGCGCCTCGACGGTCGTCGTGGTGCCGAGGATCGCATCGGGCATCGACACCTCGACCGTCGCGAGCAGGTCGTCGCCGTCGCGGCTGAACACGTCGTGCGGCGACACGGTGACCTCGATGTAAAGGTCACCGTTGGGGCCGCCCGCGGGCCCGACCTCGCCCGAGCCGGGCAACTGCAGACGCAGACCCGTCTCGACGCCGGCGGGGATGTCGAGCGAAACGGTCCGGCGCGCGCGCACGCGACCCTGGCCCTGGCATGTCGCGCACGGGTACGGGATCGTCGTCCCGTAACCCTGGCACACGGTGCACGGCTGGCTCGTGACGACATTGCCCAGCAGGCTGCGCACCTGACGCTGCACGTGCCCGGTGCCGTGGCAGATGTCGCAGGTGACGGGCGTCGTGCCCGGCTGGCAGCAGGATCCGTCGCACGTCTCGCACAGCACGGCGGTGTCGACCTCGATGTCGCGGTGGACGCCGAAGACGACGTCGCGCAACTCGAGGGTGACGCGCACCAGCGCGTCCTGGCCGCGCTCGCGTCGCGAGCGCGGCCGCGCGCCGCGACCGGCGTTGGCCGAGCCGAAGAACGTCTCGAAGATGTCGCCGAATCCGCCGAATCCGGCGCCGCCGAACGCCGACGAGTCGCCGCCCCGGTCGTACCGCGCGCGCTGGTCGGGATCGCTGAGCACGTCGTACGCGTGCGTGACGAGCTTGAACCGTTCGGACGCGTCCTCGCCGGGGTTCACGTCGGGGTGGAGCTCACGAGCGAGTCGGCGGTATGCCTTCTTGATCTCGTCGGTCGACGCATCGCGTGACACTCCCAGCACCTCGTAGTGGTCAGCCACAGTCGCCTTCCTGCCCGCCTCGGCGGGGATCGTGATGGATGGAGGGGCGGCTCAGCGGCCGCTCTCGTCTTCTTCGAGCAGTCGCGTCAGGTACCGCGCCACGGCGCGGACCGACGCGAGGTTGGTCGGGTAGTCCATGCGCGTCGGGCCGAGCACGCCGACGCGCGCGCGCGATCCGGTCGCGTCGTAGTCGCTGATGACGACGGATGCCTCGGAGAGCCCGAACGGCTCGTTCTCGCGACCGATGCTGGCCGCGAGGCCCTGGTCGTCCGCGACCATCTCGCTCATGAGCCGCAGGATGGTCACCTGCTCCTCGATGGCCTCGAGCAGCGGATAGATGCTGCCTCGGAAGTCGTTCTCGCGCCGCGCGAGGTTCGCCGTACCCGCCATCACCATGCGGTCCTGACGGAACTCCTCCAGCTCCTCGGCGACGACCCGCACGATCTCGCTGGTCGCCACGACGCGATCGGTCGGCGCCAGAGCAGGATCGTCGAGCCGCGCGGCGATCCGCTTCAGACCGTCACGGACGGGGCGCCCCACCAGCAGTGAACCGATCTCGGCCCGGATGAGGGCGACTTCGTCCTCTTCGAAGTCGACGCGCGTGGCTGCGATGCGCTGCGAGACGCGGCCGGTGTCGGTGACGACGATCACGAGCATGCGTCCGCCGCCGAGCTGCACGAGCTCGACGTGCGAGACCATCGCCCGAGCGAACGACGGGTACTGCACGATCGCGACCTGGCCGGTCAGCTGGGTCAGCGCGCGGACCGTGCGGGCGAGGACGTCGTCGAGGTCGCCGGGCGCCTCGAGGAAGGAGGCGATCCCGGAGCGCTGCGCAGGGGTCAGCGGACGCAGTTCGGCGAGGTGGTCGACGAAGACGCGGTAGCCCTTGTCGGTGGGGACCCGCCCCGACGAGGTGTGCGGCGCGGCGATCAGGTCCTCGTCCTCGAGCATCGCCATGTCGTTGCGGATCGTCGCGGCCGAGACTCCGAACGAGTGCCGCTCGACGATCGCCTTGCTGCCGACCGGTTCGCGGGTGTCGACGTAGTCCTCGACGATGGCGCGCAGAACCTGCAGAGCCCTCTCGCTGACCATGCGCCCTCCTCCTGCGTCTGGCACTCGCACGGATAGAGTGCCAATTCTACCCGATGCGCCCGACGGCGTGCCGGTGCGACTCAGTCCGTGAGTGCGCGGACGACGGCATCCGCGAGCAATCGCCCGCGGCGGGTCAGCACGACGCGCCCCCGGATCGCGCCGGCGCCGTCGATGAGCCCGTCGGCCACGAGCGCGGCCACCGCATGACGGCCCTCCGGACGCAGGTCCGAGACGGCCAGTCCCTCGCGGATGCGGGAGCGCAGCAGAACACGCTCGAGCTCGGTGGACGCGGCGTCCGGTCGCTCGCGTCCGGCGGCCGGAGACTCGCCCGCGACGAGCCGCTGGGCATAGGCGGCGGGATGCTTGACGTTCCACCAGCGCACGCCCGCGACATGGCTGTGCGCGCCGGGTCCGAAGCCCCACCAGTCCTGGCCCGTCCAGTACGCGAGATTGTGGCGCGATCGGTGCGCGTCGTCGCGGGCCCAGTTCGACACCTCGTACCACCCCAGGCCCGCCGCGAGCAGAGCGTCGTCGGCGAGCTCGTACATGTCGGCCTGCGCGTCGTCGTCGGGCGCGGGCAGCTCACCGCGGCGGATGCGCCGCGCCAGTTGCGTCCCGTCCTCGATGATCAGCGCGTACGCCGACACGTGGTCGGGTTCGAGCGCGATCGCGGCGTCGACCGACCGCCGCCAGTCGTCGAGCGACTCCCCCGGCGTCCCGTAGATGAGGTCGACGCTGACCTGCAGACCCGCGGACCGGGCGGCCGCCACCGCGCTTCGCACGTTGTCGGGGTCGTGCGTGCGGTCGAGCGTGGCGAGAACGGCGGGGACGGCGGACTGCATGCCCACCGACATGCGCGTCGCGCCCGCTTCGGCGAGTCGGTCGGCGACGGCGGCGTCGACCGTGTCGGGGTTCGCCTCGACGGTGACCTCGGCGCCGTCGGCGATGCCGAACGCGCCGCGGACCGCGTTGAGCATCACCGCGAGGTCCGAGGCGGGGAGGAGCGTCGGCGTTCCCCCGCCGAAGAACACCGTGGATGCCGGTCGCAGGGCGCCGCGCTCCGCCAGCACGCGGCGGGCGATCGCGACCTCGCGCACGAGCGTCTCGGCGTAATCCTCGCGCCGCGCTCCCCGCAGTTCGGTGGCCGTGTACGTGTTGAAATCGCAGTAGCCGCACCGCACGGTGCAGAACGGAACATGCAGGTAGACCCCGAAGTCGGCGTCGTCGTCGATCGTCACGTCGACGGGCAGCGCACCGTCGGACGGAGCGGGATCGCCCAGCGGCAAGGGTCCGCCCACGTCAGGACGGAGTCGAGTAGAGCGGTGAGACGGCTCGCAGGTACCGCGTGAACAGTTCCTTCCGTCGCCGGCGGATCAATGCGGGCAGCATCCGGTACAGCGCGGACGACGGTGCATCGAACGCACGCACCGTGAACCAGACCTCGTCGGAGTCGGTCCAGTCGACCATGAACGACTCCTCGCCGCTGACGACCGAACCCGACACGGTGCCGAGCGCGAATCCGACCCGGCGTGGCTCCTCGACCGCGAGGATGACGCGCAGGTCGGCGTCGGCGCGCATGCCGGCGACTCGGCCGGCCACGTGCAGCGACGTTCCCGCGCCGACGTACGGTGTGCCGTCGGCGTCGTAGCGCAGATCCTCGTCGACGCGGCTCGGCGCGATCGGCTTGCCCTCGGCGTCGAAGCTGACGCCCGAGTACATGGGACCGGACGCCGGCGTGACCTCGCTCAATTCCAGCCCGGCACCGCGCAGGGGCGCCCACGACAGCAGTGCATCGGCCGCGGACTGGAATCTCGCATCGCCGCTGCCGATGCGCCACGAGTCCTCTGCCGGGATGCTCTTCTCCGGCGGGTACTGCATCAGATCGGGCGCCTGCGTGGCGCCGACCGCCGCATAGTCGACGGTGCCGTCCTTGAAGGTGCCGCGACGCATGATCACCAGCCTACTTCGCGCCCTTGCCCTCGACGTCGCCGGAGAGCGCGGCGATGAAGGCCTCCTGGGGCACCTCGACGCGGCCGACCATCTTCATGCGCTTCTTGCCCTCCTTCTGCTTCTCGAGCAGCTTGCGCTTGCGGGTGATGTCGCCGCCGTAGCACTTGGCGAGCACGTCCTTGCGCATCGCGCGGATGTTCTCGCGGGCGATGATGCGGGCGCCGATCGCCGCCTGGATCGGCACCTCGAACTGCTGGCGGGGAATCAGCTTGCGCAGCCGCTCGGTCATCATGGTGCCGTAGGCATAGGCCTTCTCACGGTGGACGATGGAACTGAAGGCGTCCACCTTGTCGCCCTGCAGCAGGATGTCGACCTTCACGAGGTCGGCCTCCTGAGACCCGGCCGGCTCGTAGTCGAGGCTCGCGTAGCCCTGGGTGCGCGATTTCAGCTGGTCGAAGAAGTCGAAGACGATCTCGCCGAGCGGGATGCTGTAGCGCAGCTCGACGCGATCCTCCGAGAGGTAGTCCATGCCGAGCAGCGAACCTCGCCGTGACTGGCAGAGCTCCATCACCGTCCCGACGTAGTCCTTCGGGGTGAGGATCGCCGCCTTGACCACCGGCTCCGAGACCGCGGCGACGCGGCCGTCGGGGTACTCGCTGGGGTTCGTCACCGTCACAGACTCGCCGGTGTCGGTCGTGACCTCGTAGATCACGCTCGGCGCCGTGGTGATGAGGTCGAGGTCGAACTCGCGGGCCAGCCGCTCGGTGACGATCTCGAGGTGGAGAAGGCCGAGGAAGCCGCAGCGGAAGCCGAACCCGAGCGCGACCGACGTCTCGGGCTCGTACTGCAGCGCGGCATCCGACAGCTTGAGCTTGTCGAGGGCTTCGCGCAGGTCGGCGTAGTCGCTGCCGTCGATCGGGTAGATGCCCGAGAAGACCATGGGCTTGGGGTCGGTGTAGCCGGGCAGCGCATCGGATGCCGGGCGGCGGTGACCCGTGATCGTGTCGCCGACCTTCGACTGGCGCACGTCCTTCACTCCGGTGATCAGGTAGCCGACCTCGCCGACGCCGAGGCCCTTCGTGGGTGTCGGCTCGGGGCTCGAGACGCCGATCTCGAGCAGGTCGTGCGTCGCACGCGTCGACATCATCTGGATCCGCTCACGCGGCTGCAGCGCACCGTCGACCATGCGGACGTATGTCACCACGCCGCGATAGGAGTCGTACACCGAATCGAAGATCATGGCCCGCGCGGGGGCTTCGGCATCGCCCGCCGGAGCGGGGATGTCGCGGACGATCCGGTCGAGCAGCTCTTCGACGCCCTGTCCTGTCTTGCCGCTGACACGCAGCACGTCGTCGGGGTCGCCGCCGATGAGGCCTGCCAGCTCCTGCGCGAACTTCTCGGGGTCTGCCGCGGGCAGGTCGATCTTGTTGAGCACCGGGATGATGTGCAGGTCGTTCTCGAGCGCGAGGTAGAGGTTCGCGAGCGTCTGCGCTTCGATGCCCTGCGCGGCATCCACGAGGAGGATCGCACCTTCGCAGGCCGCGAGCGACCGCGAGACCTCGTAGGTGAAGTCGACGTGGCCGGGGGTGTCGATCATATTGAGCGCGAACGTCGTGTCGTCGACCGCCCAGGGCATCCGCACCGCCTGCGACTTGATGGTGATGCCGCGCTCGCGCTCGATGTCCATGCGGTCGAGGTACTGCGCGCGCATGTCGCGATCGGCGACGACGCCCGTGATCTGCAGCATCCGATCGGCCAGCGTCGACTTCCCGTGGTCGATGTGGGCGATGATGCAGAAGTTGCGGATCTGCGCGGGCGGGGTCGCGGAGGGCTCGAGGGGCTTCAGGGCGCGCGGTGACATGTCCGCAGAAGTCTACCGGCCGGTCAACACCGAACCTGTGCGGACGCCCGCCGACGGGCGCGGCTCTGCGCAGCGTCCAGACCCTAGGCTGTGCGCATGGTCGTGCAAGTCGTGCTGGTGCACGGCATCCGCACGTCCGCGACGATGTGGCGTGCGCAGCGCGAGTACCTCGCGGCCCGCGGCAATCCGGTGACGGCGGTCGACCTGCCGGGTCACGGCACTCTGCTCGACGGCGAGTTCACGCTCGAGACCGCGATGGCGACGATCGATGAGGCCGTCCAGGATGCCGCACAGCGTGGTCCTGTGCTGCTGGTCGGGCACTCGATGGGCGGCCTGCTGTCGATCGAATACGTCGGCGCCGAGGACCCGCCGCCCGTGGAGGGCTTCATCGCGGCCTCCTGCACCGCGATCCCGAGGGGACTCGGACTCGCGACGTACCGGTTGCTCGCCCGCGGG
>JAUHVN010000115.1 GCA_030425055.1 Actinomycetes bacterium
GTGGGACCTCGACGAGGAGGCCATCGAGACGGCGCAGGAGCACGGCATGCACGCCGCGCGCATCCCGACGCCCGGTGTCGACCCGCGCTTCGTCGCGGGCCTGGTCGACCTGCTCGTCGAGCGTCTCGACGGCACGCCCGTCGCCGACCGCCCGCACCGCACGGCGCTCGGTCCGTGGCCCGACCACGCCCCGCAGGGTCGCGCGCCCGCGTCGCTTCCGGCATGACCCTGCGGCTCGGAACCCGCGGCAGCGCCCTCGCCCTCGCCCAATCGCGCGCGATCGCCGATCGGCTCGGCGCCGATGTGGTCGTCATCGAATCCGACGGCGATCGGATGCCGGGCTCGCTGGCGTCGCTGGGCGGCACGGGCGTGTTCGCGACCGCGCTGCGCACGGCCCTGCGCGCCGGCGAGGTCGACGTGGTGGTGCACTCGTTCAAGGACCTGCCGACCGCCGCCGAGCCCGGACTCGCGATCGCCGCGGTGCCCGAGCGCGCCGACGTGCGCGACGCCTTCGTCGGGCGGGGCGGAGCCTCGCTCGCCGAGCTGGCCCCGGGTGCGCGCGTCGGCACCGGATCGCCGCGGCGCCGTGCCCAGCTGCTCGCCCGACGGCCCGACCTCGACGTCGTCGACCTGCGCGGCAACGTCGACACGCGGCTCGCGCGCGTGTCGACCGACGACCCCGAGCGCCGGCTCGACGGCGTGGTGCTCGCCGCCGCGGGACTGCATCGCCTCGGCCGTCTCGGCGAGGCATCCGAGCTGTTCGCCGCCGACGACTGGCCGCCGGCGCCGGCGCAGGGCGCCCTCGCCGTCGAGACCCGGGCCGACGAGACCGCCGCGGCGGCCGCGCTCGACGACCCGGTCGCGCGCGTGACGGCAGACGCCGAACGGCGCCTGCTCGCCCTGCTCGAAGCCGGCTGCGCGGCCCCCGTGGGCGCGCACGCGACAGTCGCCGGCGACGACCTCGTGCTCTCGGCGCGGGTGTACGCCCTCGACGGCTCGGCCGTCGTCTCGGCGACCGCGACGGTCGCGACCGTCGGTGCGGATGCCGCAGAGCGCGTGGCCGCGGCCGTCGTCGCCGATCTTCTCGCCCAGGGGGCGGCGGATCTCGCGCCGCTGGGCGGCCGCGCGTGACGACCGTGCTGGTCCCGCGCGGCGGGGTGTGGGGCGACCGCGTGGCGGAACTGCTCGCGACCGCGGGACTCGACGCCGTGATCGCTCCCCTCATCGGCCGCGAGCCGCCGACCGACCCGGTGCGGCTCGAGCGTGCGCTCGCCGACCTCGCGGCCGGTGCGCGCTACGACGGTCTCGCCATCACGAGCGCCGCCACCGTCGAGGTGCTCGTCGAGCGATCGGCGACGGTGCCGCCGCCCGTGCGCGTCGGCGCCGTGGGAGCCGCAACGGCTGCGGCGCTCGAATCCGCCGGCATCCCGGTCGCCTTCCGCCCCGAGGCCGACGCGTCGGGCGAGGCGCTCGCGGCGGTCTGGCCCGCGGATGTCGGGCGCGTGCTGGTGCTGCGCTCCGAGATCGGCGGCCCTCAGCTCGTCGACGGTCTGCGCGCCGCCGGCCACGAGGTCGACGACGTCGCCGCGTACCGCACCGTCGCGCGCGAGCTCGCTCCCGCCGCCCGCGCTGCGCTCGCCTCGGGCGGAGTCGGCGCGGTGCTCGTCACGTCGGGCAGCGTCGCGCGGTCGCTGGCATCCCAGCTCGATGCGAGACGGACACCGGTCATCGCGTGCCTCGGCCCGCTCACCGCCGACGACGCCCGGGCCGCCGGCCTGGCCGTCGACGTCGTCGCCCCCGAACGCTCCGTCGAGTCGCTGGTCAGCGCGCTCGCGGCACATCTGTCACCCTCCGAGGAGGTCCGCCCATGACCGAACCCGTCTTCCCCGGCTTCCCCGCCGTGCGCCCCCGACGCCTGCGGTCGAGCCCCGCGTGGCGGCGGCTGACCGCCGAGACGCGGCTCGATCCCGCGATGCTCGTGCTGCCGATCTTCGTGCGCGAAGGGGCGGATCAGCCCGTGCCGATCACGTCGATGCCGGGCGTCGTGCAGCACAGCCTCGACTCGCTGCGCGCCGAGATCGCCCGCGCCGCTGCGGCCGGCCTGGGCGGGGTCATGCTGTTCGGGGTGCCCGAGACGAAGGACGCCGACGGATCGGGCGCCGCCGACCCCGACGGCGTCCTGAACGTCGCGACGCGCATCGCCGTCGCGGAGGCGGGCGACGCGCTCGTCGTGCAGACCGACCTGTGCCTCGACGAGTTCACCGACCACGGCCACTGCGGCGTGCTCGACGCGGCCGGCCGCGTCGACAACGACGCCAGCCTCGAGCGCTACCGCGCGATGGCGCTCGCGCAGGCCGACGCCGGGTCGCACCTGCTGGGGCTGTCGGGCATGATGGACGGCCAGGTCGGCGCCGTGCGCGAGACGCTCGACGCCGCGGGCCACACCGATGTCGCGCTGCTCGGCTATGCGGCGAAGTACGCGTCGGCGTTCTACGGCCCGTTCCGCGAAGCCGTGCAGTCGTCGCTCGTCGGCGACCGCCGCACCTACCAGCTCGACCCCGCCAATCGGCGCGAGGGTGCGCGCGAAGTCGCCCTCGACCTCGCCGAAGGCGCCGACATCGTCATGGTCAAGCCCGCCATGAGCTACCTCGACGTGGTGGCGGATGCCGCAGCCGTCTCACCGGTGCCGGTGTGGGCCTACCAGGTGAGCGGCGAATACGCGATGATCGAGGCCGCCGCGGCCCACGGCTGGATCGACCGCGAGCGGGCCGTCGCCGAGTCGGTCACCTCGATCGTGCGCGCGGGGGCGGACGCGGTGCTGACCTACTGGGCGCTGGAGCTGGCCGAAGGGATGCGGCGATGACGCGCAACGACGAATCCGCCGCCCGCGCGCGGCGCGTGATCCCCGGCGGGGTGAACTCTCCGGTGCGCGCCTTCGGGTCGGTGGGCGGCACGCCGCTGTCGATCGTGTCGGCGCACGGCGCCACCGTCACCGACGTCGAGGGGCGCGAGTACGTCGACCTCGTCGCATCCTGGGGGCCGGCGCTGCTCGGCCACGCGCATCCCGAGGTCGTCGCCGCTGTGCAGCAGGCTGCGGCGCGCGGCCTCTCGTTCGGCGCGAGCACGCCCGGCGAGACCGAACTCGCCGAGGCCGTCATCGGCCGCCTGCAGGTCGGGGGAGTGGCCGGCATCGAGCGGCTGCGGCTCGTCTCGACGGGCACCGAGGCGACGATGACCGCGATCCGCCTCGCGCGTGCCGCGACCGGCCGCGACCTCGTCGTCAAGTTCGCCGGGCACTACCACGGCCACTCCGACGGGCTGCTGGCCGATGCCGGGTCAGGACTCGCGACCTTCGCCCTGCCCGGGTCGGCGGGGGTGCCGGCCGTGATCGCCGGGCAGACGCTCGTACTGCCGTACAACGACCTCGACGCGGTCGAGGCCGCCTTCTCGGCGCACCCGGGACGCATCGCCGGGGTCATCACCGAGGCCGCCGGAGCCAACGCCGGCGTGCTCGCGCCGCAGCCCGGCTTCAACGCGGCGCTGTCGCGCCTCGTGCGCGACCACGGCGCGCTGCTCATCCTCGACGAGGTGCTCACCGGATTCCGCGTCGGCCCCGCCGGCTGGTGGGGCCTCGAAGCCGCCGGAGCCGAGCCGACGTGGGTGCCCGACATCGTCACGTTCGGCAAGGTGATCGGCGGCGGGATGCCCCTTGCCGCCCTCGGCGGTCGCGCCGAGGTGCTCGATCTGCTCGCCCCGCTCGGACCCGTCTACCAGGCGGGCACGCTGAGCGGGAACCCCGTCGCGGTCGCCGCCGGCATCGCGACGCTTCGGCTCGCCGACGCCGACGTGTACGCGCGGGTGGATGCCGCAGCCGACGCCGTGGCATCCGCTCTGCACGACGCGCTCGAGGCCGCCGGCGTCGCCCACGTCATCTCGCGTGCCGGCAGCCTGTTCTCGGTCGCGTTCCGCGATGGCGAGGTGCGCGACTACGACGACGCGCGCGACCAGGATGCGTGGCGGTATCCGCCGTTCTTCCATGCGATGCGCGAGGCCGGGGTGTCGCTGCCGCCGAGCGTGTTCGAGGCGTGGTTCCTCACCGCAGCGCACGACGAGGCCGCGCTCGACCGCATCCGTGCGGCGCTGCCGGTCGCGGCCGAGGCCGCGGCGCGCGCGACCCCGTCGTAGATCCGCTGCACCGTCGGTTCGAGTTCAGCCGGCGAGCGCGGGCTGACGACCGCCGGCTTCGAGCCGCTCGGCCGCGATGCCCTCGGCCGCCGCGAGCGGCGTGACACCGCGGGCATCCGCGTCGTCGAAGATGCGGCGCACGGTCGCGCCGATGCCTGCCACGCGCTCCATGACCTCGGCGCGCGTGCCCTGGGCCTTGGCGACGAGGTCGAGGTAGATGACGCCGCCCGCGTTCACGACGAAGTCGGGGGCGTAGAGGATGCCGCGGGCCGCGAGCCGCTCCGCTCCGCTGCGGTGGGCGAGCGGGTTGTTGGCCGGACCGCACACTGCGCGCGCGTCGAGGCTGTCGATGACGTCGTCGGTCAGCAGGCCGCCGATGCCGGCGGGTACGAAGACGTCGGCGGGCACGAGGTGCTCTTCGCCGGGCGGGCACCACGACGCGCCGAGCTCGACGGCGAGGTCGCGCTTGACGGGATTGACGTCGGTCACCGCGAGCGTCGCGCCCTCGGCGGCGAGGCGCACCGCGAGGCGGCTGCCGACCTGGCCGAGGCCCGAGATCGTGATGCGGCGGCCCGAGACCTCGGAGCTGCCGGTGACGCGCTCGAGGGTGGCGCGCAGCGACTCATAGACGCCGAGGCTCGTCGGGCCCGCCGGCTCGCCCGAGCCGCCGACCGAGTCGGGAAGGCCCACGACGTGGTCGGTGCGCTCGCTCACCACGAGCATGTCGTCGGTCGTCGAGCCCACGTCCTCCGCCGTGCGGTACAGGCCGTGCAGCGACTCGACGGCGTCGCCGAGGTCGAGGAACGCGGCACGGCGCCGGGATGCATCGAGCTCGGTGCCGGGGGTCAGCGCGATGACGGCCTTTCCGCCGCCCGCGTCGAGGCCGGCGGCCGCGTTCTTGAGCGTCATCGCGGCAGAGAGGCGCAGCACGTCGGCGAGTGCGTCGTTCCAATGCGGGTAGTTCCACAGCCGGGCGCCGCCGAGGGCGGAGCCGAGCACCGACGAATGGAGGGCGACGGCGATGAACAGGCCGCTCCGGCGGCCGGTGATCACCTCGACGCGTTCGTGCGTGAAGTCGGGCAATGACGTGGAGTGATGCATGGGATCCTCTTCCGGCCGGCCTTGTGGGCGCTGCGCTGCGGATGCCGCGGCTTTGCGGCATCCCCTTCTATGACACCACCGCATCGCGGTCTGATCAACCATCGCCGCACCGATGGAGCAGAACGCTCAGTCGCCGTGAACTGCCAGCGCTTGCGGCTCGTCAGATTGCGTCGTGACCGCCGACAGGTCGACGCGCGGACCGGTCAGCGCGCGCAGTGCGTACAGGATCGTCGCCAGGTCGACCAGCTCTTGGATGAGGGCACCCGCGACGGCGGGGATGACGCCGAGGGCCGCGACGAGCATCAGCCCGATGCTGAGCCCGATCCCGATCAAGATCGCGGTGTAGGCGACGCGCAGCGTGTGACGGCCGATCGACACCGCGTCGGCGACGCCCGCGATCGAGTCCTGCAGGATGACCGCGCCTGCGGCATCCCCGGCGGCTGTCGAGCCCTTCGCGCCCATCGCGATGCCGATGTCGGATGCCGCGAGCACCGGCGCGTCGTTCACGCCGTCGCCGACCATCAGCACCGGTCGCGGCCTCAGCTGCGCCGCCAGGTGCACCTTCTCGGGCGGCAGCAGCTCGGCGTGCACCTCGGTGACCCCCACCGCGGCGGCGATGGCCTCGCCGGTCGCCCGCGCGTCGCCGGTGAGCATCACGACGCGTTCGACGCCGTGGTCGCGCAGCCACGCGACGACCGCGGGTGCCTCGGGGCGGGCGTCATCGCCGAGGATCAGCGCGCCGGCGAACCGGCCGTCGATCGCGGCGTACGCGGCGACCTGTCCGGGATCGATCTCGACACGCACGGTGTCGGGGGCGAGCTCGGCGATGAATGCGGGCTTGCCGACCGCGACGGTGCGTCCGCCGATCTCTGCGGTGACGCCGTTCGTCGCGACCTCCGACGCCTCGTCGGCGCGCTCGAGACGGATGCCGCGGGCCTCGGCCGCCCGGCGCACTCCGTCGGCGATCACGTGCGTCGAGTACTGCTCGGCGCTCGCGACGAGGGCGAGCAGCTCGTCGGGGTCGACACCGGGAGCGGGCCGGATCTCGATGAGGTCTGGGCGCCCCTCGGTGAGCGTGCCGGTCTTGTCGAAAGCCGCCGAGCGCACGCGGGCGAGCTGCTCGATCACTGCGCCGCCCTTCACGATGACGCCGGCGCGCGCCGCACGCGACATGCCGCCGAGGAACGCCACCGGTGCGGCGATCAGCAGCGGACACGGCGTCGCGAGCACGAGCACTTCGGCGAAGCGCGTGGGGTCGCCCGAGATCGCCCACGCGGCGCCGGCGATGACGAGCGAGACCGCGGTGAAGGGGATCGCGAACCGGTCGGCGAGGCGCACGGTCGGCGCGCGCGACTCCTGCGCCTCGCGCACGAGGGCGACGATCTGCTGGTACTGGCTGTCGGCGCTGCGCCGCAGTGCACGCACGTGGACGGCGGTCGAGCCGTTGACCGATCCAGACAGCACTTCGTCGCCCACGCGTCGCGCGACGGGAAGGCTCTCGCCGGTGAGCGACGACTCGTCGAACGACCCCGATCCCGACACGAGCACACCGTCGACCGGCACGATCTCGGCCGGGCGGATGAGCAGCACGTCGCCGACCTCGACGTCGTCGGCGGCGACTTCCTGCACCTCATCGGACTCGGGATCGCCCGGATGCGCCAGCACGTGCGCGATGCGGGGGGAGCGGTCGAGCAGGGCGGTGAGCTCGCGGGTGGCGCGGCGGCCCGCATAGTCCTCGAGCGCCTCGCCGCCCGACAGCATGAGCACGATGATGAGCGACGCGATGTACTCGTCGACCGCCAGCGTCGCCACCATCGCGACGACGGCGAGGATGTCGAGGCCGATGTGGCCGCGCAGCACGTCGCGGACCATGCCGATGAGCGTCCAGGCGATCACCGCCGAGACGTACACGACCGCGATCCAGCGCGCCGCGGAGTCTTCGCCCGCGAACAGCAGGCCGCCGACGACGGCGCCCACCACGAGCGTCGCGACGATGACCGGGTAGCGGAGCAGCCCGCGTAGAAACCTCATGCCCCCAAGCCTGGCGGGTGCCGACGGCGCGTGCCAGGGACTTTAGGCTGACGGCATGCCCGACCGGTACACGCACGGCCATCATGAGAGCGTGCTGCGCTCGCACGACTGGCGCACGGCCGAGAACTCCGCCGCCTATCTGCTGCCGCACCTCCAGCCCGGCACGTCGGTGCTCGACGTCGGCAGCGGCCCCGGCACGATCACGGTCGACTTCGCGCGGCGGGTCGCTCCGGGGCGCGTGGTGGGGGTGGATGCCTCTGCCGAGGTCGTCGAGCGGGCCGCGGCTGCGGCATCCGCTCAGGGCGTCGAGGTCGCGTTCGCGGTCGGCGACGGGTATGCGCTCGACGCGGCGGACGGGTCGTTCGACGTCGTGCACGCGCATCAGGTGCTGCAGCACGTCGCGCGGCCCGTCGACATGCTGCGCGAGTTCGGTCGTGTGGCCGGCCCCGACGGGTTGGTCGCCGTGCGCGACGTCGACTACGAGGGCGTGATCTGGCACCCGCGCATCCCGGCGCTGGACGACTGGCTGGCGCTCTACCTCGCCGTGCACCGGCAGATCGCCGGCGAGCCCGCCGCCGGCCGGATGCTGAAGTCGTGGGCGATGCAGGCGGGGTTCGATCGGATCGAGGCGTCGGCGAGCGTGTGGCTCTTCGAGTCGCCGGAGGACCGCGCGTGGTGGGGCGGGATGTGGGCCGATCGCGTGCTGCAGTCGACGTTCGCCGGCCACGCAGTCTCGACCGGGCTGGCCGTGCGAGCCGACCT
>JAUHVN010000116.1 GCA_030425055.1 Actinomycetes bacterium
GCCCCCGGAGCCGAGAGCGGGGGCTCGACGGACCACGACTCGAGATCGCGCGAGACCGCCGTGCCGATGACGCCGCGCTCGGCGGGTGCTCCCGTCGCCGACCGCGCGGTGATCAGCATCCGCCACCCGTCGCCCTCCCGGGCGACGAACGGGTCGCGCCACGCCTCCTCGTGCCAGTCCTCGCCCGGCGCGGTCTCGTACCAGCGCGGATCGGCGCCGAGCACGAAGGCGTCACGCTCCCACGTGATGAGGTCGTGCGAGCGCGACGACCCGATCCGCTGCACCCGCCCGTCTCCGTCGCTCGAGACCCCCGAGGTGAACATCCGCCACACGCCGTCGTCGTCGCGCACGACCGAACCGGTCCACGTCGCGAGGTCGTCGAACGAGCCGGCCGCGCCGGGAGTGAGGGCATCGGGCAGGACGGCCCAGTCGACGAGGTCGCTCGAGACCGCGTGACCGATCCGCGCGTTCCAATGCCGCAGGTCGGGGTCGCCCAGCGCGCGCGGCGCCTTCAGGAAGAAGGCGTGGTACTGCTCGCCGTCGTCGGCGGTCCAGAAGTCCCAGACCCAGTCGTCGGCGAGGCGGAGCATCAGTGTCGACCGATCCGATGCTCCGCCTGGCCCGCGCCTATTTGACCGATCCCGCCGTCAGCCCGCGCACGAAGAACCGCTGGAGCGCGAAGAAGATGATCAGCGGCACGATCAGCGTGATGAACGAACCCGCCGCCACGCGCTGCCAGCCCTGACCGTACTGGCCGAGAAGGGTGTACAGACCCTGCGTCAGCACCTGGTTCGGTCCGCTCTGGATGAACAGGTACGCGACGAAGAAGTCGTTCCAGACCCACAGGAACTGGAAGATCGCGAACGATGCGAGCGCCGGCACCGACATCGGCACGACCAGCCGCCAGAAGATCTGGAAGTGGCTCGCGCCGTCCATGCGCGCGGCTTCGATCAGCGAGTTCGGCAGCGTCTGCATGTAGTTGCGCAGGATGTAGATCGCCAGCGGCATCGCGAACGTCGCGTGGACGATCCAGGCCGCCGGGTACTGCCCGATGATCTGGATGCCCGTGGTGTTCCCGAACCACACGAACAGCTGCAGGATCGGGATCACCGCGATCTGGATCGGCACGACCATGAGGCCGAGGACGATCGCGAAGTAGATCTCCTTGCCGCGGAACTGGAAGAACGTGAACGCGTACGCGGCCATCGCCGAGATCATCACAGGAAGGATGGTCGCCGGGATGGTGACGGCCGCCGAGTTCCAGAACGTGGTGCCGGCATCGAGCGCCTCCCACGCCTGCCCGAACGGCTCGAGGGTCCACTCCGTGCCGAACGGATTCAGCAGAGCGGTCCACCAGCCGGTCGACTCGACGTCGGCGCGGGGCCTCAGGCTCGTGATCAGCAGACCCAGCAGGGGGAACAACCACGCGACCGCGATGATCCCCATGATGATGGTGATCAGGATGTGGGGCTTCTCGCGTTCGGTGCCGTCCTTGCGGAGGCGCTTCTTGGACTTCTTCTCGAGGTCGACCGTTTCGCGGTGGCCCTCTTCGTCGACGAGTGGGGTCGGTACGACGGTCATCGGAGTTCCTCCTGCGCCTTGTAGCTGCGGATCTGGTAGATGATGAGCGGCACCACGGCGATCATCAGGACGATGACCACGGCGGCTGCCTTGCCCGGGTTCTGGAAGCTGAACAGCTGCGAGTAGAACTCGACCACAAGCACGCTGGTGTTGAACTGCCCGCCGGTCATCGCGTAGATGATGTCGAACGTCTTCATCACGAAGATCGTCACCGTGACGAACACCGCGAGGATCGTGCCGCGGATCTGCGGGACGATGACGAGGAAGAACGCCTTGCGCTCGCTCGCCCCGTCGAGGCGGGCCGCCTCGATGGTCTCCTCGGGCACGCCCTTGATCGCGGCCGACAACAGGACCATCGCGAAGCCGACCTGCAGCCAGATGGCGATGAACATGATCAGGAAGCTGTTCAGCCTGCCGGCGTCTAGCGTGAGCCAGGGCACCGGATCCTGGCCGGTCACTCCCGTCCAGATCGCATTGAGCAGATAGATCTGCGGGTTGCCGGGCGGAGCGTAGAAGTAGATGAACCTCCACGTGACCGCCGCGGCGATGCCGCTGATGGCCATCGGAAGGAAGATCATGGCCTTGAACGACGTCTCGCGCTTCTTGCCGAGGCGGTCGGTGAGGATCGCGACCAGGAGACCGATCAGCACCGCGGCCGCCGGGACGACGATGACCCACAGCAGGTTGTTCAGCAGCACCCCGAGGAAGTTCGGGTCGGTGAACAGGTCGATGTAGTTGTCGAGCCCGACGAACGTCGCGCTCTCGCCGCGACGCTGGCTCTGCTCCATGAAGCTCTCGATGAACGTCCGTACCGCCGGGTAGAGCAGGAAGAGGATGCCGAGAGCGAGCACCGGGAAGAGGAAGACGTACGGCAGGAGCCGTGCCTTGGTCTTGTCGCCTGTCTTTTCGACGACGAAGTTGAGGAGCCAGAAGATCAAGAACGAGACTCCGAGGCCTATCACCACGGAGAGGATTGCGCTGAAGATGGCCATCGATACCGCCTGACGTCATTGTGAGGTTGATGGTGATGCTAGTGGGGAGGCGGCGTCGGCCGACAGTGCCGGCGCCGCCTCCGTCCGCTCACGCGGAGCGATGTGGATGGATTACTGCGGCCACGAGGCGTCGATCGCCTCGAAGGCCTGCTCCATCGTCTTCTGACCCGCGAACCAGCTGGTCAGCTCGGTCCACTCGGTGCCCGCGCCGACCTCACCGGGCATCTGGTCCGAGGCGTCGAACCCGAAGAGGGTCGATGCCGCGAGCAGCTCTTGCGCCTTCTTCTGGAACTCCGTCGTGTAGTTCGAGGTGTCGAAGTCGTTGTGCGGCGAGAGGAAGATCGCCTGGCTGGCGTATCCGTTCGTGCCGAACTCCGGACCCGTGATGTACTCGACGACCGCCTTGGTGGCCTCGGTGTTGGTGAACGCACCCACGAGGTCGCCACCGCCGAGCATCGCCGTGTCCGTGCCCTCGGGCGAGGGCAGCTGGAAGAAGTCGATGTTCGACAGGTCGCCATCGGCGATCTGCGCCTTGATGTCCTCGGGGAAGAAGTCCGCGATGAACGACCCCTGGCGCATCATGAAGCATTGACCGTTGTCCTTGCCCTCGACGAACAGCTGGTTGCCGGCCGTCTGGAATGAAGTCGTCGCCGCGCCGGGACCGCCGCCGTTGACCTTGCCCTCTTCGAGCAGCTCGGTCGCGACCTTGTCGCCCGCCTGCGTCACGAGGTCGCTCGTGAACAGCACGTCTCCGGCGATCCACGCGTTGTACTCGTCGAGGCCGCCGTAACGGAGCACGTACTCCTCGAGCCAGTCGGTGGCCGGCCATCCGGTTCCTGCCCCCGACTCGAGTCCGACGCACCACGGGTACCCGAGATCGTCGTCCATGATCTGCTGCTGCAGCGCGGTCAGCTCGTCGTCGGTCGTGGGGACGGTGAGTCCCGCCGCCTCGAACGCGGCCGGGTTGTACCAGACCAGCGACTTGACGTTGATCGAGTACGGCAGACCGAACGTCTGCCCGTCGACCTGTGCGATCTCGCCGAGACCGTTGGCCTCGTCGGCCGTGATCGCCGCGACGTCGATGCCGAGCTCCTCCAGCGGGTACAGCGTGTTGGTCTGGCTCTTCAGCACGCCGGGCTGCGGGTAGATCGCGATGTCGGGCGGGTTGCCCGCCGTCGCACGCGCGACGACCGCGGTCTGGAAATCGGTGTTGCCGTCGTACGTGACGGTGATGCCGCTCTCTTCGCCCCAGGCATCCAGGTCGGCCTGGAACGCTTCGGCCTGCGCGTCGGTGAATGCTCCCATGATCGTGACCGTGGCGCCCTCGGTGCCACCGCCGTCGCCGCCCCCATCGTTTCCACCGCCGCCGGTGCAACCGGCGAGGGCGAGTGCGACGAGGCCGAAACCTGCGAGCGGAACGACGATCCGTCGTCGTTGCATCGTGCCCATCTGAACACTCCTCTTCGAGTTGTTGTGCTGTTGCCATGTGACGGCGCCATAGGGAACCGTTCCCACACAAGCTACGGCAAGACGGTGGGCGGGCACAAGAACTCCGCATCACGAATCGATAACCGGCGTGATTTCAACAGTGTTCGGCACTCCATCGACCTGAAACCGTTCCCATATCCACAACGGTGCGGCTATGCTGGCCAGACCGATGCGGCAGCGCGCGACAGGAAGGACCGGCTCAGTGGCGAGCGGAATCGAGGACGTCGCCCGGAGAGCAGGCGTGTCCAAGTCGACCGCAAGCCGGGCTCTCAGCGGCGGTGGCTACGTCTCGGAAGAGACCCGGTCGCGAGTGCGACGCGCCGCCTACGAGATCGGGTACGCGCCGTCCACGAGCGCGGTCAGCCTCGCCACCGGACGCACCCAGAACGTCGGCGTCGTCATGCCCTACCTGAACCGGTGGTTCTTCGCCGAGGTGCTGGAGGGGATCCAGACGGCGCTCCTCGAACGGGGTCTCGATCTCACCCTGTACGACGCCGAGCCGGGCACCGACGGGCGGCGCCGCATCTTCGACGACTTCCTCGCGCGCAAGCGCTTCGACGGCCTCATCGCCGTCGGCCTCGAGCCCGACGACCACGAGGTCGAGCGGCTCGTGGCCATGGGCCGCCCGGTCGTGAGCGTCGTCGGCGCGGGCGACGAGACGAGCTCGGTCGCGATCGACGACGAGCACGCGGCCCGCCGAGCCACAGAGCATCTGCTCGAGCTCGGCCACACGCGGATCGCCTTCCTCGGCGGCGAGCCTCAACATCACTGGGCGCAGGTCGACCGTTCGCGGCTGCGGGGGTTCCACACCGCGATGACCGACGCCGGATGCGCCGACGAGGCCATCCACATCACCTCCGAGGTCACCATCCCGGGCGGCTACGCCGCAGCGGTCGACGCACTCGGAGACGCCCGAGATCGCCCGACCGCCATCCTCGGCACGTGCGACGAGGTCGCCATCGGAGCGATCATCGCGGCCCGTCGGCTCGGCGTGCAGGTACCGAGCCAGCTCAGCGTCGTCGGCATCGACGACCACGAGTTCGCCGAGATGTTCTCGCTCACCACGCTGCGGCAGGTGCCGCGCGAGCAGGGCGCGGCCGCGGTCCAGCTGCTCCTCGAGCACATCGCCGACCCCGATCGGTCGCCCGAGCAGACGAGCCTGAAGGCGAGGATGGTGATGCGCTCCTCGACCGCCCCTCCCCCGTCGCGAATGACGGCATCGGCCGCGGACATGCGGCGGGCATGACGAAGGTCCCGGATGCGTGGCATCCGGGACCTTCGTCAGGTGCTCTAGATCTCGATACGCCGCCTGCGGCGGCTACGGTTCCTGAGTAGCGCCGTCAGGCGCGTATCGAAGGGCGATCTGAGCCGCAGCCGCATCAACGCCGCTGCGCGGCATTGATCCGGCTCGGCTCACTTCAGGGTGACGGTCGCGCCGGCCTCTTCGAGCTTGGCCTTGGCCTTCTCGGCGTCGTCCTTGTTCGCGCCCTCGAGCACGGGCTTGGGGGCGCCGTCGACGACCGCCTTCGCCTCGCCGAGACCGAGCGAGGTGAGCTCGCGGACGACCTTGATGACCTGGATCTTCTTGTCGCCGGCAGCCTCGAGGACGACGTCGAACGAGTCCTTCTCCTCCTCGGCGGCGGCCTCGCCACCCGCGCCACCGGCGGCGGGGGCACCCGCGGCGGCAACGGCGACCGGGGCGGCGGCGGTGACCTCGAAGGTCTCCTCGAACTTCTTCACGAACTCGCTGAGCTCGATGAGCGAAAGCTCCTTGAAGGCGTCGAGCAGCTCGTCAGTGGTGAGCTTTGCCATGATGATTCTCCTTGTTGGTGGGGTTTCAACGACCGGGCCCGATGTCAGGCCGCGGACTCCTGCTTCTCGCGCAGCGCGTCGACCGTGCGAACGACCTTCGACAACGGTGCGTTGAAGACGTATGCCGCCTGGAACAGCGAGGCCTTCATGGCGCCTGCGAGCTTGGCCAGCAGGACGTCACGGCTCTCGAGGTCGGCGAGCTTGTTGACCTCGTCCGCGGTCAGGGGGGCACCGTCGAAGAAGCCGCCCTTGATCACGAGATGAGGGTGTGCCTTGGCGAAGGCACGAAGACCCTTCGCGACGGAGACGGGGTCCCCGTGCACGAAGGCGACGGCCGACGGACCCTTGAGGTCGTCGTCCAGCGCCGTGATCCCCGCGTTGTTCGCGGCGATCTTGGTCAGCGTGTTCTTCACCACGGCGTATTCCGCGTCCTGACGAATGCTGTTGCGGAGCTCCTTGAGCTCGGCAACCGTCAGACCGCGGTACTCGGTGAGCAGAACGGCGGTCGAGTCCTCGAAGTTCTTCGTGAGCTCGGCGACCGATGCTTCCTTCTGCGCCATGGCCACTCCTTGTGTGTACGAGACGCTCCGCGGTGGCGGGGCGCCGGCCTCGACCTCGGGTGCCTGCGCATGAAAAAAGCTCCGGCGCAAGCGCACGGAGCGGGATTCCTGGATTCAGGAGATCGATCTGTGACACCTGCGCGGGCCCCTGCATTCGCAGTGCTTCGATCTCCGTGCGCAAGCGCACATCGATGACCGGCGGTCTTCGGCTCCGTCCATGGTACGTGACCGGCGCGCAGCGGCAAAATCGCCGGCATCCCGACGGAGACGAGCAGAAGTGCGGATGCCTCGCGCCCGCGGCATCCGTCATCGTGCACATCTCCGTCATCGTGCGCGGCGCGCGCAGCGGCGGGTGTCGCGGCGGGTCGGTGTCGCGACGGCGGGATACCGTGAAGGGGTGACCCCCGAACTCGCCGCACGCGTCGTCGCCGACGCCCGCGACCGGGTCGCCTGGGTGCGTGCGCGATCGCGCGGGATCACCGCGACCGATGTCGCGACCCTCACGAGCGAGCGGGCGATCGTGCGCGCCGCCGACGCCAAGCTCGGCGGCTCGGGGTTCTCGGGCAACGCCTTCACCGCGCACGGTCGCGCGCGCGAGCCCCAGATCGCGGCGTGGGTCGCCGCGACGCACGGCATCCAGCCATCGAGCGCGCTCTTCCACGCCGAGGTCGAGAAGCGCCATCTCGCGACGCCCGACGGCATCGCCGTCGACCCGGCGGGCCGGGTGACGCTCGCCGAGATCAAGACGACGAACAAGGCGTGGCGCAGCATCCCCCGCTCGTATCTTCGCCAGGTGTGGTGGCAGCAGCACGTGCTCGGCGCCGAACGCACGCTGGTCGCATGGGAGCAGCACGACGACTTCGTGCCCGTGCACGACGAGCCCCGCTGCGTGTGGATCGACCGCGACGACGCGCAGATCGCCCAGCTCGTGCGCCTGGCCACAGCGCTCATCGACGAGCTCTACGAGCGCACGACCGGCCGCCGCGCACCCCGCACCGCCGAGCGGATGCCTCCCGCCCCGCCGCGTCAGCCGTTCCGCGCGCTCGCGCTCGCCGACTGACCGGCCTGCTCGAGACGGTTGGTTGACTCAGGTCAATCATCGTCGTATAGTTGACCCCGCTCAACCATTGACCTGAGTCAACCATCGATCGCGCCAACGACGTCGCCCGTCTCCGCGAAGGACCCCATGACCGACTCCTCTTCGAGCGCGCCCACGGCCGCGCCGACCGCCGCCCCCACGATGTCGCACCGCGCAGTGCTCCAGGCGCTCACGGGCCTCCTGCTCGGAATGTTCGTGTCGATGCTGGCGTCGACCGTCGTCTCGACCTCGCTGCCCGTGATCATCCACGACCTCGAGGGCGACCAGTCCGCGTTCACATGGGTCGTCACGGCGACCCTGCTGACCACGGCGATCTCGACGCCCATCTGGGGCAAGCTCGCCGACCTGTTCAACCGCAAGCTGCTCATCCAGCTCGCGATCGCGATCTTCGTCCTCGCGACGGCGGCGGCCGGGTTCTCGCAGAATCCCGAGACCCTCATCGCCTTCCGCGCCGTGCAGGGCATCGGCGCCGGCGGTCTCGCCGCCCTCAGCCAGGTCATCATGGCCGACATCATCAGCCCGCGCGAGCGCGGGCGGTACAT
>JAUHVN010000117.1 GCA_030425055.1 Actinomycetes bacterium
GCGCAGCTGGTCCATGACCGCGACCGGGCGCGCGCCCATCGAGATGATGTCGCGCACGATGCCGCCGACGCCGGTCGCGGCGCCCTGGAACGGCTCGATGTAGCTGGGGTGGTTGTGCGACTCGACCTTGAAGGTGACCGCCCAGCCCTCGCCGATGTCGACGACGCCGGCGTTCTGGCCCATGCCGACCATGAGCCGCTCGGTCATCTCGTCGCTGACCTTCTGGCCGAACTGGCGCAGGTAGATCTTGCTCGACTTGTACGAGCAGTGCTCGCTCCACATCACCGAGTACATCGCCAGCTCGCCCGAGGTGGGGCGGCGGCCGAGGATCTCGCGGATCTGCGCGTACTCGTCTGGCTTGAGTCCGAGCGCCGCGTAGGGCTGCTCCTTCTCGGGCGTGGCCTCGGCGTTCGAGACGGTGTCGGCCAGTGCCTTCGAAGCGGGAATGGTCACGCGGCTGAGCTCCATGATTTCGACGGATGCCTGACACGAGCAGTCTAGTTGCCCAGAGGCTGTTTCCGCCGCCGCGGGAAGCACGCCAGGCGAGGGCGCGCTCGCGAGCGGTCAGCGCGCGACGACCTGCCTCTTGGAGCTGATCACGCCGGTATCGAAGCCGGCCAGGTGCAGTCCGCCGTGGAAGCGCGCGTGCTCGATCTTGACGCAGCTGTCCATGACGACCGCCAGACCCGCGTCCTCGGCGATCGCGGCGGCCTCCTCGTTCCACGACCCGAGCTGCAGCCACAGCGTCTTCGCGCCGACCTGCACCGCCTCGCGCGCCACACCAGGGAGGTCTTTGTCGGCGCGGAACACGTCGACGAGGTCCGGCACGACGGGCAGGTCGGCGAGCGACGGGTAGACGGGCCGGCCGAGGACGGTTGCGACCCGCGGATTGACGAAGTACACGTCGTACTCCGTGCTCGAGGTCAGGTAGGTGCTCACGAAGTAGCTCGCGCGCGCGGGATTGCCGGACGCGCCGACGATCGCGATCGACTTCGTACCCCGCAGGAGGGCGAGCCGCTCTCCTGCGGACGGCCCGCGCCAGGTGCGGCCCGCCGTGATCGCGCTCGGCAGCTCGCACGAATCGGCCGCGCCCGGCCGCGCGCCCGGCAGCGCGCAGGCCGCGGTCGCCACCGGCAGCTCGCAGGCATCCGTCATCGTTCGGCTCCCGTCGCCTGAGTGAGGGCCTGATCGAGATCCCAGAGGATGTCTTCCGGATCCTCCAGGCCCACGGAGATCCGGATCAGGTCGGCCGGCACGCCCGCCGCGTCGAGCTGCTCGGCAGTGAGCTGCTGGTGCGTCGTCGATGCGGGGTGGATGACGAGGGTGCGCGCGTCGCCGACGTTCGCGAGATGCGAGGCGAGCTGCACTGAGTCGATGAACCTCTCGCCGGCCGCGCGTGCCGCGGCTGCCCGATCCGCCTCCGACGCGGGCTCCTGGCCGGGGCGCACCCCGAAGGCGAAGACCGATCCCGGCCCGAGAGGCAGGTACCGCTGCGCGCGCTCGTGGTGCGGGTGCTCGGGCAACCCGGCCCACGTGACGTAGGAGACGCGTGGGTCGCCGGAGAGCCAGTCGGCCACGATGCGGGCGTTCGCGAGGTGCGCGTCGATGCGCTGCGGAAGCGTCTCGATTCCCTGCAGCAGGTTGAACGCCGCCTGCGGGGTGAGCGCAGGACCGATGTCGCGCAGCTGCTCGCTGCGCAGCTTCGTGAGGAACCCGTACTCGCCGAAGTTGTCCCACCACCTGATCCCGCCGTACGAGGAGACGGGCTCGGTCATGGTGGGGAACTTCCCGTTGCCCCAGTCGAACGTGCCCGCCTCGACGACGATGCCGCCGAGAGTGGTGCCGTGGCCGCCGAGGAACTTCGTGACCGAGTGGATGACGATGTCGGCGCCGTGCTCGATGGGGCGCACCAGGTAGGGCGTCGCGAGGGTGGCATCGACGACGAGGGGCACCCCCGCCGCATGGGCGACGTCGGCGAGGCCGCGCAGGTCGGCGATCTCGCCGCCCGGGTTGCCGATCACCTCGGTGTAGACCAGCTTGGTGTTCTCACGGATCGCGGCGGCGAAGTCGGCGGGGTCGCCGGATGCCACGAACGTCGTGTCGACGCCGAACCGGCGCAGCGTCACATCGAGCTGGGTCACCGTGCCGCCGTACAGCTGCGATGAGGCGACGATGTGGTCGCCCGCGCCGACCAGTGCGGCGAACGTGATGAACTCGGCGCTCATGCCGCTCGAGGTCGCGACGGCGCCGATGCCGCCCTCCAGCGACGAGATCCGCTCCTCGAGCGCGGCGACGGTGGGGTTGCCGATGCGCGAGTAGATGCTGCCGTACTTCTGCAGGGCGAACAGGCTGGCGGCATCCTTCGCGTCGTCGAAGACGAAGGACGTCGTCTGGTAGATCGGCACCGCGCGGGCGCCGGTGGCGGCGTCAGGCGTGCCGCCCGCGTGGAGCGCGCGCGTGCGGAATCCGAATCGATGCTCAGCCATGGTTCTCCCTCGGGTGAGTCACAAGCTATCGTGCGCGGCTGTGCGGATTACCGCGTCTTACGGCCCGCCGGCGGTACTCGGTGTTGCTATCTACCGGTACTCAGTGTTACTGTCTAGCGGTAGTCAACGTCAGTGAGTACCGCGGGAGGCGCGATGGGCCGGCAGGACACCGAGATGCTGAAGGGCGTGCTCGAGGGCATCGTGCTGGCGATCCTGTCGTCGCGGCCCGCCTACGGGTACGAGATCACCGCGCGGCTGCGCGAACAGGGGTTCACCGACCTCGCCGAGGGCACGATCTACGCGCTGCTCGTGCGCATCGAGCAGCGCGGGCTCGTCGACGTCGAGAAGGTGCCCTCCGAGAAGGGTCCGCCGCGCAAGGTGTACTCGCTCAACGCGCAGGGGCGCGACAGCCTGACCGAGTTCTGGAGGACGTGGAGCTTCCTCGTGGAACGACTGGAACAGCTCCACCAAGGAGGGAACTGACATGGCGTGGAAGTGGATCGAGGTCGTGACCGGATCGCTCGACCAGAAGAAGGAGTGGCGGCGGTACAAGGCCCGTGTCGAGGCGCTCGACGAGCCCTACCGCACGGCGGCCAAGGCGTACGAGCGCTACTTCATGTACTACGGCGGCGTCACCGACGGCGACACGATGATGACGATGTTCGGCGACTTCGCCGACCTGTGGGAGCGCGCCGCCGTCGACGGCACCCCCGTGCGCGACATCGTCGGATCCGACCCGGTCGCCTTCGGCGAGGACTTCGTGCGCGCCTACTCCGGCAAGGAGTGGATCGACAAGGAGCGCACCCGCCTCGTCCAGGCGATCGACGACATCGACGCGGGCGCGCGATCATGACCGCGCACGCCCTCGCCGAGCCCGGCCCCGCGATCCGCGTCACCGGTCTCACGAAGTCGTTCACGGACGTCGAGGTGCTGCGCGGCGTCGACCTCACCGTCGAGCGCGGCACGATCTTCGCACTGCTCGGCTCGAACGGCGCCGGCAAGACCACGGCGATCCGCATCCTCTCGACCCTCATCTCCGCCGACTCCGGCACCGCGTCGATCGCCGGGCGCGATGTGGCATCCGACGCCGCCGCCGTGCGCGCGGCGATCAGCCTCACCGGGCAGTTCGCCGCCGTCGACGAGGTGCTGACCGGCCGCGAGAACCTCGTGCTGATCGCCCGACTGCGGCGGGTGCCGAACCCCGGCCGCATCGCCGACGACCTGCTGGCGCGCTTCGCGCTGACGGATGCTGGTGGCCGCCGCGCCGGAACGTACTCCGGCGGCATGCGACGCCGCCTCGACCTCGCGATGAGCCTCATCGGCGACCCTCCGGTGATCTTCCTCGACGAGCCGACGACCGGCCTCGACCCCGAGGCGCGGATCGAGGTCTGGCAGGCCGTGAAGCAGCTCGCCGCCGGGGGCACCACGGTGCTGCTGACCACGCAGTACCTCGAAGAGGCCGAGCAGCTCGCCGACCGCATCGCGATCCTGCACGAGGGCGTGATCGTCGCCGACGGCACGCTCGCCGACCTCAAGAAGCTGCTGCCGCCCGTGCAGGTCGAGTACGTCGAGAAGCAGCCCTCGCTCGAAGAGGTCTTCCTCGCGATCGTCGGCGCTCGCGGCAACGAAGAGAAGGACCCGTCATGACCACCCACGTCCTGGGCGACACATCGGTGCTCACCGGTCGGTCGCTGCGCCACATCCTGCGCAGTCCCGACACGATCATCACGACCGCTGTGATGCCGATCGCCATGCTGCTGCTGTTCGTCTTCGTGCTCGGCGGGGCCATCGACACCGGGCAGAGCTCTGGGTCGTACATCGACTACCTGCTGCCCGGCATCCTGCTCATCACCATCGCGTCGGGAGTCTCGTACACGTCGTACCGGCTGTTCCTCGACCTGAAGGGCGGCATCGTCGAGCGGTTCCGCTCGATGCCGATCGCGCGGTCGAGCGTGCTGTGGGCCCAC
Source organism: Actinomycetes bacterium (assembly GCA_030425055.1). GTDB lineage: Bacteria > Actinomycetota > Actinomycetes > Actinomycetales > Microbacteriaceae > Microbacterium. The sequence goes on from JAUHVN010000117.1 coordinate 4,454, forward strand.
GTGCTCACGTCGCTGGTCGCCAACCTGGTCTCGCTGGCGATCGTGGTCGCGGTGGCAGTGCTGCTCGGCTTCCGCAGCGGCGCCGGCCTCGGGGCGTGGCTGGCGGTGACCGGCATCCTCGTGCTGTTCACCCTGGCGCTCACGTGGCTCGCGGTGATCGCCGGACTCACGGCGAAGACCCCCGACGGCGCTGGGGCCTTCTCGTACCCGCTCATCTTCCTGCCGTTCATCAGCTCGGCGTTCGTGCCGACCGACACGATGCCGGCGCCGGTCGCGTGGTTCGCCGAGCACCAGCCGGTCACGCCGATCGTCGACAGCATCCGGGCGCTGCTCGCCGGGCAGCCGGTCGGGTCGGAGCTGTGGATCGCGGTGGCGTGGTGCGTCGGCATCCTCGTGGCCGCGTTCGCGGGGGCGATGGCGATCTACCGGCGGCGCTTCCGCTGAGGCATCCGGCACGCTACTGGCGCCGGCCCCGCGCACGCGCGTAGGGTCGGCGCCATGCTCGTCGTGGGGTCGGTCGTCATCCGCGTCGGCGACCTCGACGCCCAGATCGCATTCTGGTCGGCCGCGCTCGGGTACGCGGTGCGCGAGCCGCACGACGGCGACTTCGCGCTGCTGCGCTCGCCCGACGGGCGCGGGCCGAACGTGTCGCTCGACGCCGTGCCCAGCGAGCGCGTGCTGCCGCCGCGCATCCATCTCGACCTCTACGCCGACGACCAGCAGGCCGAGATCGACCGGCTCGTCGCACTTGGTGCGCGCGAGGTGCGCTGGTCGAGGCGGCCGGCTGACGCCGACTACGTCATCCTCGAAGACCCCGAAGGCAACCGGTTCTGCGTGATCGACGCCGCCGACTGGTCGGGCTGGGCGCAGCACTGAGCCGGGCCGGATGCCGCCCGTAGGATCGGTGCGTGGACTTCTCCTTCGAATTCACCCCCGACCTGATCGCCGTCTTCTTCACGCTCTTCGTGCTCGAGGTGGTGCTCGGCGTCGACAACGTGATCTTCATCTCGATCCTCGCGTCGAAGCTGCCCAAGGAGCAGCAGGCGAGGGCGCGCAACCTCGGCCTCACGCTCGCGATGGTGATGCGCGTGATCCTCGTGCTGTTCGCGGGATGGATCATCACGCTGAAGGACGACATCTTCACCGTGCTCGGGATGGGCTTCTCGTGGAAGGACCTCATCCTCATCGCCGGTGGGCTGTTCCTCGTCTACAAGGCGGTCACCGAGATCCACCACAAGCTCGAGGGGCACGAGGAGGAGCACGGCGGAACCGGCCGCGGCACCGTGACCTTCGCGGGGGTGCTCGCGCAGATCCTGCTGCTCGACCTCGTCTTCTCGCTCGACTCGGTCATCACCGCCGTCGGCATGACCGAGAACCTGCTCATCATCATCACGGTGGTCGTGCTGTCGTTCGGCATCATGCTGTTCGCCGCGCGGTTCATCTTCGAGTTCGTCAACAAGCATCCGACCGTCAAGATGCTCGCGCTGTCTTTCCTGCTCCTCATCGGCGTCTTCCTCGTCGCCGAGGGCTTCGACATCAAGATCGACAAGGCGTTCATCTACGGCCCGATGGCGTTCGCGATCTTCGTCGAGGCGCTGAACCTGTGGGCGGCCTCGCGGCGGGCCAAGCGCGAGAAGAAGCGCCAGACCGCGGTGCGCCTGCGCCCGCAGTACCCCGACGTCGACGAGTCGGTCGCCGTGTCGGCTGCTCTGTCGCGGGGCAAGAACTCGGGTTCGGTCGGGCTGTCGCGCAAGTCGGTGGCGGGGGATGCCGACCCCGACACCGACCGCCAGGGTCTCGGCTGACGCACACGTCGTAGTCTCAAGCCGTGCAACAGTTGACACTCGGCCTCCTCGCCATCGGCGCGGGACTCGTCGTCGGAGTGGCGCTGTTCGTGCCGTTCGTCGCCATCGCCTACCGTCGTCGGGGCAGGCTGAGCCCCGGGCGCATCCTGCTGTGGGTCGCCGCCGTCATCTACTTCTGGGCGATCTGGGCCTACACGCTGCTGCCGTTGCCCGAGACGGCCGACATCTCGTGCGTGTCGCCCAGCCTCAACGTCTTCGCGTTCGTCGACGACCTGTCGGGGGCGCTCTCGCGCGGGCATCTGCTCACAGACCCGGCGTTCCTGCAGCTTGCGCTCAACGTCGTGCTGTTCGTGCCGCTCGGCTTCTTCCTACGTGTGCTCGGCGGGCGAGGCATCCTGGTCGCCCTCGCCGTCGGACTCGCCGTCTCGGCGCTGATCGAGACCACCCAGGTCACCGGTGTGTGGGGCATCTACCCGTGTGCGTACCGGATGTTCGACGTCGACGACCTGCTCACCAACACGCTCGGCGCGGTGATCGGATCACTCATCGCGCTCATCGTGCCCGCGCGGCATCGCGGCTTCGTGAAGGTCGCCGACCCGGGCGCACCCCGCCCCGTCACGAAGTGGCGTCGGTTCCTCGCCATGCTGAGCGACTACCTCGGCGCGTTCTTCGTCGCGGCCACGCTCGCGATCGGCACGCAGCTGCTGCTGATCGTGGTCGGCGCCGACGAACTCGTGCAGGCCGGCATCCTGGCATCCCTCGTCGGAACGGCCGGCGCAGCGCTGCTGTGGCTGGTCGTCACGCTCGCGTCGGGGCAGACGATCGGCGACCTCGCCGTGCGACTCGAGTACCGCGGCGGTCCGCTGCCCGAAATGCTCGCGCGCTTCGTGCGGTGGCTGGCGGGTGTCGGCGGCTACATCCTGCTCGGCGCCGTGCCGTGGGGGCTCAGCGGCATCGTCACCTCGGTCTACCTGCTCGCCGCGCTCATCGCGCTGTTCACGACGCGCGCCGGGCGAGGGCTTCCCGGCCTCGCGTCGCGCCGCGAGCTCGTCGACGACCGCACGCCGGTCGAGGAGTGACCGGCCGCTACGCCGCGCTCGCGCGCAGCTGCTCCTCGATCGCGTCGAGGATGAGGTCGAGCCCCACCGCGAACTCGTCGGCGTAGGTGTACGAACCGTCGGCGAGCAGCTCGGCGCGGTGCGCCGCGATGTACGGGTAGTCGTCGGCGGATGCGGCCACGTCGGCCGCGAACGACGCCTCCGCACCCTCGCCGGGGGCGAAGGGCAGGGATGCCTCGGTGAGGACGAACCCGTAGACGAACGCGTCGATGGTCGAGAACGCGTGGGTCGCCAGCGCCGCTGAGAAGCCGGCCTCGGACAGGCATCCGAGCACCCGGTCGTGGTGGCGCAGGAGCGCGGGACCGGGGTTCGGTCGCGACTCGAGCATCCCGAGCGCCCACGGATGCCGCCCGAGGACGGCGCGGGCAGACATCGCCCGCGCCGTCATGGATTCGCGCCAGGGTGCCCCCGGGTCGGGGAGGTCGATCTGCAGGAAGGCCCAGTCGGCCAGCCCGTCGAGGAGCGCGTCCTTGTTCGGCACGTGGTGGTAGAGCGACATCGCCTCGCTGTCGAGCTCCGCCGCCACGTTGCGCATGCTCACAGCCGCGAGGCCGCCTCGATCGGCGACCGCGGCCGCCGCGTCGATGATGCGCTCACGACTGAGTCGTGCTCGGGGTGCCATGGCTCCATGCTGTCACCCGCTCGGGTGCCGTCGTGCGAGGCCAGGCCCACGCG
>JAUHVN010000118.1 GCA_030425055.1 Actinomycetes bacterium
GGCCCTGCGCCGCGTGACAAGCGGCCTGCGCCACAGCAAGCATCGCGACGCCGAGGCGATCCACCACCACTACGACGTCTCGAACACCTTCTACGAGTGGGTGCTCGGCGCCTCGATGACGTACACGTGCGCGTGCTATCCGACATCCGACGCCTCGCTCGATGCCGCGCAGGAGAACAAGTACCGGCTGGTGTTCGAGAAGCTGCGGCTGAAGCCGGGCGATCGGCTGCTCGATGTCGGATGCGGGTGGGGCGGCATGGTGCGCTACGCGGCCCGTCAGGGCGTCAGGTCAACGGGCGTGACGCTGTCACGTGAGCAGTCGTCGTGGGCTCAGCGCGCCATCGCCGAGCAAGGCCTGGGCGACCTGGCCGAGGTGCGCTACGGCGACTATCGCGACGTCGCCGAGACCGGTTTCGACGCGGTATCGTCGATCGGGCTGCTCGAGCACATCGGGGTGCGCAACTACACGTCGTACTTCAGGTTCCTTCGATCGCGGATGCGCCCCGGTGCGCTGCTGCTGAACCACTGCATCACGCGCCCCGACAACCGCAGCGAGGCGGCCGCGAAGGGGTTCATCGACCGCTACGTCTTCCCCGACGGCGAGCTCACCGGCTCGGGCCGGATCATCACCGTGGCGCAGGACGTCGGCCTCGAGGTGCTGCACGAGGAGAACCTTCGGCCGCACTACGCGCTGACCCTGCGCGACTGGTGCGCCAACCTCGTCGCCCACTGGGACGAGGCGGTCGCCGAGGTCGGGTTGCCGACGGCGAAGGTCTGGGGCCTGTACATGGCCGGGTCTCGTCTCGCTTTCGAGAAGGGCGGGATCCAACTGCACCAGGTGCTCGCCGTGAATCCCCACGACGACGGTCGCATCGGCGACCCGCCGCTGCGGCCGTGGTGGACGCCGTAGATGACGAGCCGATCTCGCCGATGGCGAGCGCGCCACCGGCTCTCTCGCTCTCAGCGGACGGCGGCGGTCGCATGCAGGATCACCTCGGCGACCGGATCCGGCTGGGAGACGCCGACGGCGTGCGATCCACCCCGCAGGATGCGGTGGAGCTGCGGTCGAGCTCGCTCGGCCATGCGTCGGTGGCCCGCGGGATCGGCCCCGTCCTCGAGGATCCGGGCCGCCGGCCTCGGCCGGCAGTGTGTCGCCTCTTCGCTCTGCACCTTTACTCGGGCTGAAACGGTCGGATGCGGGTAAGGAGGCCGAGGAGCTGGGAGCGCTCCGTCGCCGTCAGCGCGTCCCAGGACGCAGTTGCGTGCACTCGGTCGCGCAGCGTCGCCCAGAGCTCGCGCCCATGGTCGGTGAGTTCAAGAACTCGCTTGCGACCGTCGGTGGGGTGGCCGACTCGAACGATCAGCCCGGCGTGTTGCAGACGGTCGGCGATGAGGCTCGCGGTCGAGGGATCGCGGTCGAGCAGGCGGGCGAGGTCGCGGGGAGTGACCGGCAGGTCGCTGGTGGCGAGGATGCGGATCGCCGGGCCTGCTGAGGGCGGTGCGTCGAACTCGCGCAATGTCGACTCGATCGCTTCGCGCGCGGCGTCGGCGATCTCGAGCAAGAGCTGGATGATCGCCGCTTTCTCCCTTTAGCGGCTCGAACCACCGGTCGATCTGATAGCGCGGCTCGCGCGGGCGCGACGGGCACAGTTCGGAGACCGAGGGACTCGACCCCTCTCGAAGTGACCAGCGCTGCTCCGGCGTCGGCCAGTCCACCTCTCAGGCCAACGACGGCGAGACGTTCTCGTCGTCAAAGACATCACGCGTCGCAGCGAGCATGTAGGGATGTCAGAGGCGCGACGTAGCGTGGCGGCCATGACGAACACTGATGTCCTTGTGGAAGGCGAACCCGCCGGATTGCTCCTTGAAGCACTGACAGCCGTGATGGAGAACTCCGAAGAACTCGACGGGATGGTCAGGTTCCAAGGCCCGTTGGCAGGCGATAGCGGCGCCGCGCTCGTGCACGCGCTCGGAAGAGTCACGGCGGAGTTGCGCGCCGACGACATGCGTAGCTTCCTCCCCGGAGCAACACCCAACACGCGCACAGAAGAGCAGCGGGCCGCTGACGCCTTCTTTGTCCTCGTCGAGCGACTGGACGAGGCCATCACTGGGTGCGCATGATTCCGCGGGTTCTGCGGTCGCGAACAGTGTCGTCGGCCAGGTCAGCCGGTCGATCCGCGACAGAGACGCGACGGCGCTTCGGCGCTCCTGAGGGCCTCGCTCAGGCCGCGGAGATAGCTGCGATGATCGCATCCGCTGCGCGTTGCCCGATGGCGCGGTCGTTGGCATCGAGAACCATCCAGGCGTCGTGGCCGCTGTCGCCGAGCTGATCGAACGCGGGCCGCAGGTGCTGCTTATCGCGTCGGGTGAGCCGGTCCAGGCCGAGCCCGCGCCGGCCTCCGGCGGCGGCCAGCAATATCGCTAGGTCGTCGAGGTGTCGGCCTCTGTCGCGCTGGTCGACGGCGTACGCGGCGGCCTTCGCCACGATCGCGCCGAGAGCATCCGGCACCGCAATGCGGACAACGCGGTCGGCGCCATGCAGGTCGTACCAGTCTCGGCGGTCGATCGCCTGCCGGGCTGCCGGAGCCTGGAAGATCGATCGCCGCGCCCACCGCGCGGACGCCCCTCGTTCCACCATGACATCGACGAACTCGTCACCCCGTCGGAATCGATGCAGCACACGGCGACCGAGAGACTCCGCCGGGCGGAGCCCGATCTCCTGCAACGGTCCGGCAACTGCGCCGACGCTTGATGCTGCAACGTTCAGCAGCAGGTCGACATCCTCGGTCGGGCGCGAAGCGGTGACTCCGGCACGCAACGCGTGCGCGTGCACCATGAGCCCGCCGACCAACACCCACTCGCCCGGGGTCGTGACCTCGGCGATCTCGAACAGCAGGCTCCAGGGACGCTCGCCGTCTGGGACGACGATCAGGTGTTCCGCGTCAGCCACGCCTGCCTCATCTCGTCAAGCGCGCGCACTCCGATCGAACGGACGCGGGACGCCGCAGACCGAGCGCAGTCCACAGCGACGAGCGCGCGCGGGGCCGTTTCGCCGGAGATCCAGGAACGGTCGCCGGATCGGAACGCGTGGATCGCAACCCCACCGTCGCCGTGCTCCACCAGACCGGCGTCGTCAACAAGGTCGTCCAGCTCGCCCACGCGAATGTAGCCGTGGACCGTGTCCGACTGCCCGACGAGCCGCTCTCCCAACACAGCGATCGCGGACTCGCCCGTGAGCACCAGAGCGTCCCGCGCGACATCCGGATGCCGGGCGGTGAAGCGTCGCACCGTCACCGACTGCGCCAGTCTGCGCCACAACACTTCGGTCTCCGTCGTGCGGATCAGCTCCCACGTTCTCGCGTCGTTGGTCTCACCCGTCGACAGCGCATCGACGACCGACCGCACCCTGTCTTCGGACCAGGGCCGACCGCCGTCGGTGGCGATGCGCGCGCGTTCGGCGACGGAGGCGAGGTCGACGAGCCAGCCCCGCGCGCTGATCCGCCGCCCGACGAGTTCGCCGGACCGCAACATCTGACTCACCCGCTCCTGCGACAACCCGAGGCGCCGCGCAGCATCAGCCGTCGTCACCTCAGTCATCAGAAACCCTTCGCTTGAACGAATAGTTACGATGATACTCGCACCTCGGGGCGAGCGCGCGTCAAGATGCGCGGATGCCGGCATCCTCGAGCGCGTCACGGGCTCTGCCCCACCCGGCGGTCGTCGGAGTCGAGCTCGGCCACAGCATCCGTAGCCAGTCACTGGCGGGTCTGCATCGCATGCAGCGCCTGTGGCCGCTGCGGCATCGGCGACTCACCGTCGTCGCCATCCCAGTTCCTGCCGTACTGATCTGGGATGCTCCCCCAGCCCCGGTACGGCAGCGGCTTGTCGGGCACGACTCCGAACTCGTCGAGCGGATCGATCTTGCGGTCGCCGACCACGCAGCGGTGCACCCACTCTTCGCCGAGATCGAACGCGTACTGGAACTCCGCGCCGAGCGTCACAACTCGCCCGAACTCGTCGAAGCCTGTCTCGCCCATGACGAGGCGCGGGCGCTCGAGATCGGCGGAGAACTCGCAGCCGTCAGTGCGCAGGTGGGAATGCTCAACTACACCTCATCCAAGCGAGCCCTCTCGCGGTGGCTCCGCAGGGCGAGCATCATGCCGCACTGGGCCGGAGCCGGCATCGCGCTCAACGCCGTCGCCCCGGGGACGGTGATCACACCGATGATGAAGGACATGCTCGCGACACCGGAGATGGTCGCCATGGTCGACGCACATGCGCCGATACTGTCGCTCAGCTGCTGATCTGGCTGACGAGCGCCGCGAACACCCACGTCACCGGCCAGACCATCCCGATCGACGGGGGCGCGGAAACCGTGATCCGGGGCGACGATGTATGGGCGTGGGACGACGCACGCGTATCGCGTGCGATGGCCGCCTTATGAGGGTCGCCGCCACGTGAAGGCGGGGTCCGCGCGATCGGTGAACGCGGCGCGACCGATGGCGCGGTCCTCACGTGCGCCGGGCAGCGCCGACCACCCCAGGCGCACAGCCTCGACGCTCTCGTCGCGAGCAGCTGCGTCGAATGAGCGCGTTGCGTTCCTGGACCGACTCGCGAACGAGGCGGAACTCACCGTTCTCGAGGTAGCGGATGCCGCCGTGGACCATGTGCGAAGAGCCGGCCGATGCGCCCGACACGAAGTCATCCCGCTCGACGAGGGTGACCGCGACACCCTGCATGGCGAGCTCGCGCAGCAGCCCGAGTCCATTGATGCCGCCGCCGACGATCAGCACGTCCACGCGCGGGTCCGCACGAACCTTCTCGAGGACGGCATCGCGGACCGTCGGTGGCGGATGGTGAGTACTCACGGTGCTCCTCTCCAGGGGTGGACGCCCAACTTTGCCACGGCCGGTCAGCGCTGAGCACCTCCGCGCAACAACGTGCAGAGTCACGCGTCAGCGGAGCCGTTCACCACCGATTGCGGACGTCTTCGGCCCAACCCAGAATGCCCTCGAACGCGATCGCCGCACCTTCCACCGTGGTGAACTGTCCCGACCACCATCCGAAGCACTGGTCGGTGCGCGACGAGACGATCCCGAGGTTGGTCCGCGTGATCTTGTCGTAGAACGGGACGAAGGTGAGGTCGACATTTTCGCCGTGGACCCGCCAGGGGCGCAGGAAGTCCGCCGTGTCGTACTCCCACCGCAGCTCTTCGCTGATCTTGTGCAGCCGGCCGTCGACGAACATGGCGTTCTCGGTCGATCCGGTGCCGTCCGTCCACCGGCCGCCGAGCTGGACTCCGATTACGCGTCCGTCGGAGATTCCCGACCCGGCGCCCCAGTTCCAGCTCACGTCGTAGGGCCACCGGCCTCGGCCGTGGTCGAGCACGGCCCACGACTCCCCCACCGGGACATCGTGCGCGACCCCGTCGACGGTGATCGTGCCGGCTGCGGGGCGCGCGACATCCTTCACCGTGTACTGGAACCGTCGATCGCTCCACGGGACGACGACCGCGAGCGACTCGTGGCCCGGCGGGCTGGAGGCGACGATGTCGACAGAGGCCCCCGGGATCTGCGCACGCAGCCGGGTGCCCTCGCCCACCTCGTCGATGTCGATGGTGAGGTCGCGGGCACGCGCCCGGGCTCGCCGGCAGCGTCGCGCTGCCGGCCAGGATGCCCGTGACACCACGGTGAACGGCTGTCTCGGTGGCGCGATCGAACACCCACACGTCGTGCACCGCGGCGTAGTCGAGCGACGACACCGTCAGCGCGACGATGTGCGTCGGAGTCGTGACGTTCCAGTACTCCCACCGCTTGTTGCGACCCCACGAGTGGCGGCCGTCGATGCCCGAGGTGTCGAGCAGCGGTCCGCGCATCCATCCGACGGCGTCACGGTTCAGCCGCCGATCGGCGCCGGTCAGCGACTCCGGGCTCGTGAGCTCGCGCTCGATCACAGGACTCCCTCCTGTGCGGCCGCTGCGATCCGGGCATTCATCGCGTGCACGACGTCCACAGCGACCTTCACAACCTTCCGGTCATAGGTGACGAGCCCGTTCACCTCGTCCTCGACATCCGCGAGTTGCGTGTAGACGATGGCGCCGAGGCCGCGGCGCACCGCCGGCACGATCTCCTCGTCATGCAGACGCACGAAAGCGGCCTCGAACTCTTCTGCGGTGCGGAACTTCTTGTAGCCGAAGGTGCGCACGCCCCAGGTGTGGCCGGGAACGGGAAGGCTGTAGCCGCCGTACTCGGTCAGCGCGAGGACTCGCGCATCATTGCGCCAGGAGCGCTTCACGCGGAACCGGCGGAAGTACACGTGCAGGCTGTGCAGGTCACCCGCCCCCTGGTCGTGCCATCCGCTGGCATGGTCGACCGGTCGCGTCGGATCGAGTTCCCGCACGGCGTCCGCGACGCGCGCGGCGTCGAACTGTCCCCATCCCTCGTTGAACGGCACCCAGAGCGCGATGCTCGGAACGCTGCGCAGCAGCTCGATCATCGTCGCCAGTTCCGATTCGAAGGACGCCCTGCCGGCGGCATCCGCCCGACTGAACCTGCGGTGCTGCCGATCATCGAGCACCAGCGGGGTGACAGCCGGAGCCGTGATCACCGCCGGGTGATATGCGCTCCCCCCGTTGACCGCGTCCTGCCAGACAAGCATCCCGATACGGTCGCAATGGTGGTACCAGCGCATCGGCTCGACCTTGATGTGCTTGCGCAGCATGTTGTAGCCGAGCCGCTTGGCGAGGTCGATGTCGTACTCCAGCGCGGCGTCGGCAGGAGCGGTGTAGCCGCCGTCGGGCCAGTACCCCTGATCGAGCAGCCCGATCGGCAGGTACGGGGCGCCATTGAGCAGCAGCCGACGCACACCGCGTTCGTCGGTCCCGACGCCGAAGGAGCGCATGCCGACGTAGCTGGTCACCCGGTCCTCGCCGAGGTGGACCTCGATGTCGTACAGGAAGGGGTCCTCGGGCGACCACGGGCGCACCGCGTCAGCGAGGCTGACGGCTGTGGGCACGCCGACCGTAACGACGGCCTCGGCCACCGGCATCCCATCGGCGGTCATGAGTACCCGAGCGGTCTCTCCGCGTGTGGCGTGTTCACTCCCGACCGTCACCACGACTGTCCCGGCGTCGAGATCGGGCACCAGCACCAGGCGATCCACCGCGACCTGCGGCAGGACCTCGAGCCACACCGTCTGCCAGATTCCCGACTGTGGCGTGTACCAGATGCCGCCGCGGTTGCTCGCCTGCTTTCCGCGCGATAGCCACGAGGCGTCGCTCACGTCACGCACGGCGACGACGACCTCGTGGTGATCGCCGTCCGCGAGCGCAGCGGAGATATCGAGCGTGAAGGGCAGGTATCCCCCGGTGTGGCCGCCCACGTCGACGCCATCGACCGCGACCCGGCAGGACTGGTCCACTGCACCGAAGTGCAGCAGGACGCGTTCGTCGGGTCCGGTCGACGCGGGGATCGTGAATCGACGCCGGTACCAGAGTGTCTCGTCCGGCGCTGTCGCGCGCCCGACGCCCGACAGGGGCGTCTCGGGCGAGAAGGGCACCACGATGTCGCGGTCGAAGTGCGCGGGAGGCTCGCACGGGTCGGCGACAGCGAGCGGGTCGGATGCCGCGAACGGCGTGAACGCGCAATCCCAGCGTCCGTTGAGGCTCTGCCACCCGGACCGCAACAACTGCGGTCTGGGGTGCTCCGGCAGGGGCGCGTGGGTGGCGAGGTCCTCGCCCCACGTGGTCAGGAGGGTCATGACGAGGTGACCGCCGTTGCGGGAAGCCGGCGCAGCCACATGACGGGCACGATCACGAACAGCGCGACGACGGCGGCGGCGAGGAAGATCCACGGGGTGGGCACCTGCTTGGTCACGCCTAGGTCCTCGAACGTCTCGTTGGCCCCGACGATGACTGCCGCGCCGATGAAGGGCCCGATGACCATGGGAATAAGGATGGCGGCGATCATTCGCAGCCCCTGCACCATTCCGACTCGATCCGCCGGGGTCATGTCACGCACGGTCGCCGAGATCGCGGCGCCGGTGA
>JAUHVN010000119.1 GCA_030425055.1 Actinomycetes bacterium
ACTCGTTGCATCCGGCACCCGGCTCGCCGCGACCTCCAACACGCCGCCCAACGCCCTGGGCGAAGGTCGCTTCGCCGCGCAGGACTTCCTGCGCGAGATCCATGCCATGGCCTCGAGCTTCCAGACCGTGCGCATCGACGGCACCGACTACCGGCACCGCGACGTCGACGGCCACGCGGTCGCGCTCGAGCAGCCCACGTACGAGGCGGCCGTGGCGGATGCCGCGGCGCACGGCCTCGCCTCCGACGACGGCTTCGACGCGCTCGTCGCCCACCTGGCGCGCGTGCATCCGTCGCGGTACATCCGCCTGATCGACGGGCTCGACCTCGTCGGTCTGCGGGACGTCGAAACACTCACAGACCAATCCGCCGCCCTTCGCTTCGTCGCGTTCATCGATCGCGTGTACGACGCCCAGCTGCCGATCCGCGCCACGGGGACGACGCTCGATCAGGTGTTCTCGGACGAGATGCTGGCGGGCGGATACCGCAAGAAGTATCTGCGCGCGGTCTCACGGCTGGTCGCCTCTACTCTCGCCTGATCACTGCCCACCAGCCGGGCTGCGGAATGCCGGGGAGCTTCCCGTCGGCCCGAAACCTGATGTTTACCTGCGCACCGACCTCGTAACCAACGCGAAACACGACGCGCACGCCGCTCGAAACCCGCTCTCGCGAAACTGGCTCTGCCCGGACAGCCGCGACCCGACTCAGCGGCGGCTTCGGCACCTCGAGTAACACGACACATGGATGAGGAAATCTCATGGACAGCGGAAATCTTGCCTGGCTGATCACCGCATCAGCGCTGGTGCTCCTGATGACGCCAGGCGTCGCCTTCTTCTACGGCGGCCTCGTGAAGGCGAAGAGCGTCGTCAGCATGATGATGATGAGCTTCGGCGCGATGGGTCTGATCAGCGTGCTGTGGATCATCTACGGCTTCAACATGAGCGCGGTCCCCGAGGAGAGCCCCTGGGCGTTCTCGGGCAACCCGTTCTCGGACCTCGGCCTCGGCAGCCTCGGCAGCGATGACCTCGTCGGCGCGCTGTTCGGCGCGACGTTCGCGATCATCACCGTCGCGCTGATCTCGGGCGCGATCGCGGATCGCGCCAAGTTCGGCGCCTGGATGATCTTCGCGGGCATCTGGGCGACGGTCGTCTACTTCCCCGTGGCCGCATGGGTCTGGGGCGGCGGCTGGATCATGAGCCTCGGCGACTCGCTGGGCTTCTCGACCGGCGTCATCGACTACGCGGGTGGTACTGCCGTCCACATCAACGCGGGTGCCGCTGCCCTCGCGCTGGCGCTCGTGCTCGGCAAGCGCATCGGCTTCCAGAAGGGAATCCAGAAGCCCCACAACGTGCCCCTCACCCTGCTGGGCGCTTCGCTCCTGTGGTTCGGCTGGTTCGGCTTCAACGGTGGCGCTGAGGGCCTGGGCGCGCTCGGCACCGAGGACTCGGTCGTCGGCCTGATCGTCATCAACACGCTCGGCGCGACGGCAGCCGCCATCATCGGTTGGCTCATCGTCGAGAAGCTCAAGGACGGCAAGGCCACCTCGGTCGGCGCCGCCTCGGGCGCCGTCGCCGGCCTGGTCGCCATCACCCCGGCGTGCGCCAACCTGACCCCCGGCTGGGCGCTCCTGCTCGGTGTCGTCACCGGTGCGGTCTGCGCGCTCGCCATCGAGCTGAAGTGGAAGCTCGGCTACGACGACTCGCTCGACGTCGTCGGCATCCACCTCGTGGGTGGCCTCATCGGCACCCTGTACCTCGGCTTCTTCGCCACCGAGACCGGCCTGTTCCTGGGCGGCGGCGCGGAGCAGCTGATCGTGCAGGCGATCGCCGCCTTCGGTGTCCTCATCTTCTCGTTCGTCGTCGCCTGGATCATCGGCTTCGCCATCGAGAAGACGATCGGCTTCCGCATCAAGAACGAGGACGAGCTCGCCGGCGTCGACACCGTCGTGCACGGCGAAGAGGGCTACTACCTCACCGAGCAGTCCTGACCTGCAGCATCACAGCGAAGGGCGTCGCGGTTTCGGCCGCGGCGCCCTTCGGCGTGTGCGCCCACGTCGCCCGTAGGGTGGGGCTGTGGCATCCCGTGGCATCCTCGGCACCCTCAAGAGCCTCCTGCGCCCTGCACGGCGCTCGTCCGGACGGGATGCGCCGCGCGACGGCGCGGGACGTACCGGTGCGACCGCGACGGTGCAGCTCGATCCGCCTCCGGCCCGCCTGCGCATCACCTATGCGCCGGACGCCGACGGCTCGCCCGACGCGGGCGAGGTGGTGTGGACGTGGGTGCCCTACGCCGAGAACGACGGGCGCGGCAAGGATCGCCCGGTGCTGGTCATCGGCAGGCAGAGCGACGAGCGGGTGTACGCGGTACGACTGACGAGCAAGGACCACGACGGCGACCGTGACTTCCTCGAGATCGGATCGGGAGCGTGGGACTCGAAGGGCCGACCGTCGTGGGTCGACATCGAGCAGCTCTACAGCGTGCACGAGGACGGTATGCGCCGTGAGGCATCCGCTCTCGATCTCGACCGGTTCGTCCGCGTCGCGCACGCGCTGCAACAGCGCTACGGCTGGGACGTCGGCGACTGAATCGCCGGGGGATCGTGGTGGGCGATACCAGACTCGAACTGATGACCTCTTCCGTGTGAAGGAAGCGCGCTACCAACTGCGCCAATCGCCCAAAGCCCCGTCGGGGCCGAGTCACGATCCTACCCGATGAGCGGCGCCGCCACGAACCGCAAGAGGACGACACGCGCGACGTCAGCTGGTTTTGCGAACGGCGCGGAGTCGGCTAAAGTCAGTGAGGCGCCGGAGAGATCCGGAGCACGCGGATGTAGCGCAGTTGGTAGCGCATCACCTTGCCAAGGTGAGGGTCGCGAGTTCGAGTCTCGTCATCCGCTCGAGTGCGGGGATCACCTCTCGGGGAGATCACGACACGTGGGTCGAACCACACGCGGTGGCGTGGCCGAGCGGCTAGGCACCGGCCTGCAAAGCCGTTTACACGGGTTCGAATCCCGTCGCCACCTCCACTCCTGACAACAGAACAGCCCATACGGGCGCGATTGGCGCAGCGGTAGCGCGCTTCCCTGACACGGAAGAGGTCACTGGTTCGATCCCAGTATCGCGCACCACCTGAAACCCTCGGCTCGCCGGGGGTTTCGTCGTTCAGGCCCGCCCGAGATCGTGCTTGAGGCTCGGCAGGAACTCTGTGAGCGCCTCGTTCTCGGCCTCGGCCAGGCTGTACAGCTCGGCGTTGCCGTAGTCGAGGGTCACGGTACCGGCTCGCCAGCCCGCCGCGGTCGCAGTGACGCCCTCCTCGTCGGCTGCGCGCGAGAAGATCAGTGCGCGCAGACCCTCGCGCGCGCGCACGACGGCGGTCATGCCCGCGGCACCCCCGCCCCGCGCGGCGCGCGTCACCACGATCAGGTGCAACGACGTGAACGCGAGCACTGTGAACGAGCCGGAGGCGGCATCCTCGCACACGAAGTGGGCGTACTCGAGCGGGTCTCCGCCGGCGGCGTGCAGAACGGCTTCCACACCGACGCGCGCGTCGTTCGCCGCGTCGCTTGCGAGCGACGACCAGAGCGGATTGCTGCGCAGGAGCATCGCTTCGAGCGACGCTGGGGAGTCGACCGGCATCACCCCATCCTGTCGGCGCTGTTGCAGGTGCGCCAGGGGCTTGCGCGTGCGGCACTCAGCGGTTCAGTTCCGCGACGATCAGCGGGAACACCTCATTGTGCGCGCGCTTGCCGAAGAACACGTCGCTGTGGCCGTAGCGGGGGAGCACCCGCAGGCTGTGCCGACCGGGCTGGTGCCGCTCGAGGTAGTCGAACGACGCCCGCTGACTCTCCGGGAGGAAGGCGCGGTTGTGCGCACCGGCCAGCAGCGCGAACCGCGTCTCGGAGCGCGGCGCGGCGCTCGCCCACCTCGGCGAGAATCCTTCGCGGCCCTGTCCGGGCAGCGACACCACCTCCTTCCGCCGGTCCGACGCCGCCATCTGGGTGTAGAAGCTCATGGGCACCTTGCCGAATTCGCCGCCGAGCCAGTCGTGGGTCGCATCGTCGAGGTTGTCGTGGCGGAACAGCGCCGGATGCCCCGATCCCAGCGCGAAGCTCGCCATGTTGCACGCGGGGTTGCGGCACTCGACGTGCCACATCCGCACACTGGTGCGTGTCAGCCGCGCGACGCCGCGTTCGGGGCCGTCGCCCCATGCGACGTCGACGAACGGCTGGCGGTGCTGCATGACCGCGCGGATGGTGCGCAGCTTCACACGTCCCCCGCGCGGCAGGACCGGATGCAGAGACACGCCGTTCGCGACGACGACGTCCACCTGGGGCAGCAGGCCGCCGACGATCGCCATGCTCATGGTCATCGCGCCGACGCAGTGCGCGACGACCTTCACGGTGTCGGATCCGGTCGCCTCGGCGACGTGGCGCACGGCGGCGGGGTGGTCGTTCACGGCGACGTCGTCGAGCGTCCAGGGCAGCGGATCCAGATCGATGGATCCGCGCCAGTTCAGCATCCAGACATCCCACCCGTCGTCGATGAGCGCATCGACGATCGACCGGCTCACGGGCGGTCGGAACGATTCGGAGCGGTTGGCCAGACCGTGGACGAGCAGCACGGGTCCCTTCGAGGGCTCCTCCTCGCCGCGGACGCGGACGAGAGTGATCGGCACCCCGTCATCGGCGAGGAGGAAGTGGGGCTCGTCGCGGTGCGCGGCGCGGGTCGTCGCCATCACCGCACCACCTTGCCGGGCTCGATCGAGGACGACGGCGAGGGCTCGGCGGGAGGCGGCGGGGGCTTCGCGGCCGGCAGATACGTGTCCGCGACCGACTTCATGAAGAACCGGCCGAACCGCGCGATCGAGGCCAGCGGCCCCTTGCCCGAGCCTCGGAACGTGGTCATCTGCCGCGCGAAGTCCTGTGGCAGGATCCGCAGGATGCCGGCACCCAGCACGTCGGCGTCCGCATCCTGCGCGCCGCGCTCGCCCGGCGGGATGTGCCCCTTCAAGAGGGTGATGTACAGCGTCGACGTGTCGCGCCAGATGTCGAGACCCGGGTCGTCGCGCACGGTCTTGAAGCCGTACATGGTCAGCGGAGTACCCGACAGGTCGGTGAACCACAGGCGATAGCGCATCTCGAGCGTTCCGTCGATTCCCGTCTCGACGAACAGGTTCGCCCATCCCCGCTGCACCGGCAGCTGCCCGCCCAGCACGTCGCAGTCGACGAATCCGGTCGCAGTCGCGGTGTGGTCGTCGCCCGCGACGAAGCGCTCGACATCGGGCGCGGTCACCGTCAGCTGGAACATGAAGCGCTGGGTGATCTGGCGCCCCAGCTTCCAGCCCCGGTTCGGGTCCTTCTCGTCGAAGGCGAAGAATCCCTTCATCTGCTCGGTGAACTCCATGCTGCGCCCGGGAACCGGATCGACGACCTCGGGGGTGATCGCCGCGACGTCTGCGGCGCGCGCCTTGGCCGAGCGCTTGCGCGGCCGCGGCTTCTCGAGCGCATGCTCGACGGCGCGGTTCGACATCGCAGCGATGGTCAGCGATGGGTTCGGCCCCACGGGCCCCGGCACGGCGGCACCGTCGACGACATAGAGCCCGGGCGCGCCGAACGCCTCGTTCCAGCTGTCGACGACGCCCTCATGGATGTGCCGGCCCATCGGCGCGCCGCCGAGCGGATGCACCGTCACGACGCGCTTGGTCCACCACAGCGGGTTGTCACGGAAGCGGCCGCCGAGCGCCTCGGAGATGTCGCGCATCGTCGTGCGCATCGACTCGAAGTACGCCGCGCTCGTCGCCGTCGTCCACTGCACGTCGAGCTGCCCGTCGGTGAGGGTGATGCGGCCGTCGGGGGTGTCGCGCCCCATGCCCAGCAGCGGCAGCGAACTCGATGTCAGCTGACCCTGACCCACGAGCCCCGCGACCTCGGCCGAGATGTTCGACTCGTTCCGGTCGCGCATGCGGTACGCGACGAACTGACGCACGACGCCCGCGGCACGCCGGACGGATGCCGTGATCTGCGCGGTCTCGATCAGCCAGTTCGCGAACTCGGGGAATCCGGCCTCCTGCACGTAGAAGCCCCGTCCGGCTCCCTCTTCGTCCAGTCCGTCGGGCTGCCTGATCGCCGTGGTGATGACGGGCCCGTACGCCGGATCGATGAGGCGGGTGGCGCCCTCCTCGGTGGTGGACTTCGCGTCGAGGCAGAACGTGAGCAGGTCGCCGTTGCCGCTGAATCGGGTGCCGAGCGCGCGACCGAGACCCGGCAGTCCGATGCGGTTGCGCAGCAGGAGCGATGAGGTGCCGAACGTGCCGGCGCCGAGGAAGAGCTCGTCGCACGTCATCCGCACGTCGGAGCGCGGCCGTCGTCCCGTCTCGTCCGCCTCGTCGCCGTACTGGTGATAGCGCACCTCGTACCCGCCGCCGGCCAGCGGCGTGATCCCGTACACCTCGGCGAGGGTGCGGACATCGGCACCGTGATGAGCGGCGGCCGAGATGTACGTGTGGTCGAGTGTGTTCTTCGAACCCTCGTTGCAGCCGATGTCGCACTCGCCGCAGAGCCGGCACGTCAAGCGGGGCACCCCGTGGATGTTGCCGTACGACGGCGGCTCGATGATCTGCTTCTGCACCGGTTCACCGCCCGGCCGCGTCGCGAACGACACCGCGAGCGGCGGACTGAACGGCTCGAGGCCCAGGGTCGTCGCGGCATCCCGCAGCGCCTTCGATTTCGGAAGGTCGTGATAGGGGTTCGGTGCGGGCGTGAGCATCGCCTCGACCTCGTCGTAGTGGCGGTCGAGGTCGGACCTGCCGATCGGCCAGTTCTCGTATCCGCCGCCGGGCAGCGGCGAGTCGTGAACGAACCAGCGTTCGTCCTTGCGCAGCAGCACGTTGGCGTAGATGAGCGAGCCGCCGCCGAGCCCGGCCGAGACGATCGCTTCGAGCTTGCGGAACGACCGGATGTCGAAGAGCCCGAACAGCTCGTCCTTCGGCTCCCAGAACGCCCGGCTCATCTCGTAGGGGTTGCGCGCGAAGCTGCCGGGCGGGTACGCGCGCCCGCGCTCGAGCACGACGACCGATCTGCCCGCCTCGGCAAGGCGATAGGCCGCCGTCGCCGCTCCGAAGCCGGAACCCACGACGATCGCTTCGACATGCTCAGGTGCTGCGTTCGCCATCGGCGGTCCTTCCCAGGGTGCGGTGATGCCGTTCTCTCGCATTCGACGAGCGCTGCGACGCCGGTCTGATACCCCGAGCGGTGCCGGTCGCGCCCACCGGCCTTGCACACAAGGTAGTGAGCCTGCGCCGCGCGCCGCAATGCATTCCGTGGGTCGCGCGCACGGCGCGTGTATCACCACCGGGGCGAGACGACTCGACATGATGGCCCGGGAACCGTCTGCGCCGCTAGGATGCGGGCAGTTCCACTGGCCCGCTCTGTTGAGGATCCCGCGACGGCTGTGAGGAGAACACGGTGTTCAATCGTCTGTACGCCCGCATCAATCGGACTCGGCCGTGGTACCGGCTGCCCTTCCTGTTCGGGTTGTTCAACCTCATCGCGCTACGCGACGAACTGCGCGAGGACAACCTCACCGACACGCGCACTCCGGACGATCCGGCCCGTACGCCGGGCGTCACGCTCGACAGCTGCCCGTACCACGAGCGCCGGTTCCGCACGCCCGACGGCTCGTACAACGACCTGAGCGACCCCGACATGGGCCGCGCCGGCTCGCGGTTCGCCCGCCGCCGCAGGACCGTCGTCAGCCGGTCGCGGGCGGCGGTGTGCATGCCCAGCGCGGCGAGGGCGATCGCCCCGTGGAACAGCAGGCCCGCGTGCAGGTCCGACTCGTTCGTGACCCCGGCGGTGAGCGTCACCACCTCGTCGCAGGCCCGCCGCTGCGTCGCCGTCAGCCGCACCCGCAGCGGATGCCGCGGGTCGGCGGACATCGGCTTCATCAGGTCGCCCACCAGCAGCTCCGC
>JAUHVN010000120.1 GCA_030425055.1 Actinomycetes bacterium
TACGGCATGCAGCAGCGCCGCACACCCAAGGCCGAGATCCGCGAGCGCGTGTCGTCGGCGCTCGACCTCGTGCAGATGCGCCGCTTCGGCGACCGCAAGCCCACGCAGCTGTCGGGCGGCCAGCAGCAGCGCGTCGCGCTCGCCCGCGCCCTCGTCAACCGCCCCGCGGTGCTGCTGCTCGACGAGCCGCTCGGCGCCCTCGACCGCCAGCTGCGCGAAGAGATGCAGCTCGAGCTCAAGCTGCTGCAGTCGCGCCTCGGCATCACCTTCGTCTTCGTCACCCACGACCAGGGCGAGGCGCTGTCGATGAGCGACCGCATCGCGATCATGCGCGCGGGCCGCATCGAGCAGCTCGCCGACGCCGACACCGTCTACGCGCGCCCCGCCTCGGCGTACGTCGCGGCCTTCGTCGGCCAGCAGAACTTCTTCCGCGGCGAGGTCATCGAGTCGGGCGCCGCCGTGGACTCCCCGCACGCCGTCGTCCGCGGCGCCGACGCGGCGCTCGCCGGCTCGAGCCAGGGCGAAGCGGCCGTGCGTCCGGAGTACATCTCCATCGCGGCGGCGGATCCCGCCGGCGCCGCCTCCGCCGCCAACACGACGACCGGCGAGCTCATCGGCGTCGCGCACCTCGGCGACACGATGCAGTACCTCGTGCGCCTCGGCGGCGACCAGAGCCTCATCGTGCGACGCCCCACGCCCGACGCGCCCGCGCTGCGCACCGGCGACCAGGTCACCTGCACCTGGGCAGCCCACCACGTCCTGCTGTTCCCCAACGACGACGCCGCCGAGCAGGGCGGCTACGTCGCCCCGCCCACCGCCTGACCCCCGCCACCGGTCCACCACCCGAACCAGGAGACCCCGATGACCGCCTCACGCAGCCCGCTTCGCATCCTCGCGCCCGTCGAGTCCGCCGATCGGATCCGCAACGAGCTCTCGCGCCGCCGCTTCCTGAGCCTCGCCGCCCTCACCGGCGGTGCGGCCATGCTCGCCGCGTGCACCCCCAGCGGCAGCACGTCGCCCACGGCACAGGCCACCGGCGGCACCCTCGAGGACCAGCTGTCGGTCTACACGTGGGGCGACTACGACTCGCCCGACGTCATCGAGTCGTTCACCGCCGAGCTCGGCCCGAACGTCACGATGGACTCGTACTCGTCGAACGAGGAGCTCATCGCCAAGCTCATCGCCGCGCGCGGCACCTCGGGCTACGACATCATCGTGCCGACCGGCGTGTTCATCCCGCAGATGATCGAGAACGGCCTGCTGCTGCAGCTCAACAAGGAGCTCATCCCCAACATGTCCAACATGGACCCGTCGTCGCTCGGCCGGTCGTGGGATCCCGACAACAACTACTCGATCTGCAAGGCGTGGGGCACCACCGGCTACGTGTACGACAAGACCGTCATCACGCGCGAGCTCACCACGTGGGCCGATTTCTTCGACGCCGCCCAGAACGAGGCCAGCGGCAAGACGTCGATGTCGGACGACCCCGCGGGCATCATCGGCGCGTACTTCTGGGCCAACGACATGGACTGGAACACCGACGACCCCGCCGAGCTCGACGCGTGCGCCGACTTCCTCATCAACGAGATCGCGCCCCACATCTCGGCGTTCGACTCCTACGCGGGCAGCAATGCGATCCCGCAGGGCACGCACGCGCTCATGCAGTCGTGGAACGGCGACGCGCGCCTGGGCCTCATGGAGTCGAGCGACCCCGACCGCTGGCAGTGGGTGCTGCCCGGCCCGATCACCGAGCTGTGGATGGACAACTGGGCGATCGCCGAGGGTGCGCCGCACCCCGAGGCCGCCCACGCTTTCATCAACTGGGCGATGACCCCCGAGAACCTCATGCTCAACCTGGACTACATCGGCTACAACGTCGGCGGCAAGGACATGGAGCAGGCCGCGGCCGACGAGGGCCTCGAGCTGCTCGACCTCATGTTCTTCACGCCCGAGCAGCTCGCGACGATGAAGGAGCAGGAGCTCAACGACTCGCAGGCCCGCCGCGTGGAGATCTGGAACGAGATGAAGGCCGCCGCTGGTGCCTAACCGCTCCGCCGGAGCCGCGCTCGCCGTCCCCGCGTGGGCGTGGCTCCTGCTCTTCTTCGTCGCCCCCGTCCTGATGGTGGTGTACTTCAGCTTCGGCTACAAGCCGGGCATCTTCGGCACGCACGCGACCGACATCCTGTCGTTCGACCGCTACGCCGAGGCGCTGTCGCCCACCTTCTTCGTGACGTTCCAGAACACGCTCTGGGTCGGCGTGATCGGCACGATCCTGTGCTTCGCGATCGGCGCGCCGGTCGCGTATTGGATGGCCTTCAAGGTGCGGCCCGAGCGGCGCGGCATCCTGATCGCCCTCGTGCTCGTGCCGTTCTGGACCAACTTCCTCGTACGCACCATCGGCTGGCAGATCATCCTGTCGCCCGAGGGCGCGGTGTCGCAGTTCTTCGCCCCGATCTTCGGCGGGCCGTTCGACATCCTGTACACGCGCGCCGCGGTGCTGCTCGGTGTCGTCTACAACTACCTGCCCCTCATGATCCTGCCGCTGTTCGTCGCGTTCGACCGCGTCGGCCCCGCCCTGCGCGAGGCGTCGAAGGACCTCGGTGCCGGCAAGATCTCGACGTTCATGCGCGTGACCCTGCCCCTCGCGCGCCCCGGCATCATCGCCGGCGTGCTGCTGGTGTTCATCCCGCTGATGGGCGACTACATCACCGCGACGGTGCTGGGCGGCGCCCAGGGCAACATGGTCGGCCAGCTGGTGGCCAGCCAGTTCCAGACCGCGCAGAACTGGGCGCTCGGCTCGGCGATGGCGGTCGTCCTGATGCTCGTGATCGTGCTCACGATCGCGGTGGCGGGGTTCATCATCTGGCTGGTGCTGCTGCCGTTCCAGCGCTACAACCGGCTCGTGCTCGGGCCGGCTGCCGAGCAGCAGCCGACGGATGCGGCATCCCCCGCCCGTGAGGAGGTGTCGGCATGACCGTGACCCAGACCGAGGCGATCCTGCGCGAACAGCGCGAGGAAGGCGCCCCGCCGCCGCGCGTCCGCGCCCGCAAACACCGCTCGTGGTCTGACGTGGCGCTCGGCGTGTGGGGCGTGCTGGTCATGCTCTTCCTGTTCGCGCCCATCATCGTGATCGTCATCTACTCGTTCAACACGGGCCGCCTCCTGGTGGCGTGGGACGGGTTCGGATTCGACGCCTTCCTCACGATCCTCGAGAAGCCCGCGATCCAGAACGCGGTGCGCGTCTCGCTCATCACCGCCTTCATCGCGGCGATCATCGCCACCGGCATCGGCACGCTCGCCGGCATCGCGATGGCGCGCTACCCCGGCAAGTGGACGTGGTGGTTCCTCGGCCTGCTGCTGTTCGTCTCGGTGACGCCAGAGATCGTCGACGCGGTCGCGCTGCTGCCGTGGATGGTGCTGCTCGGGCAGGACCTCGGCCTGACGATCTTCAACGACGGCATCGTGCGCCTGTCGGTCGGCTCGTCGCTGTTCGCCACAGCGGTCGTCTCGTACATCGTGCGCGCGCGCCTGATCGGACAGGACGCCAACCTCGAAGAGGCCTCGGCCGACCTGTACGCCAAGCCGCTGTCGACGTTCCGCCGCATCACGCTGCCGCTCGCGATGCCCGCCGTGCTCGCCGGCTTCCTGCTGGCGTTCACGCTGAGCCTCGACAACACGATCATCGCCGCCTTCGTGCAGGTGTCGGGCACGACCCCGTGGCCGGTGTACGTGCTGAGCGCCGTGCGGTCGGGCCTGCGGCCCGAGATCGCGGCCGTGTCGACGATCATGCTGCTGCTCACGCTGGTGGCCCTCGCCCTGGTCGCGCTGGTGCTCAAGCGCGCCGGCGACTCGGCGACTCAGATCGCCCGCACGATGACCGGCGGCTGATCGGGCGCCGACCCGAGAACCCTGAGACTGCATCCGCGGGCCGAGACCGCCGGCATCCGCCGCAGTCTCGGCGAACGGATGCAGTCTCAGCGAAAGGACGTTGGATGGCGTACGCAGAAACCGTCTTCACGGGCGGGCCGGTCTTCACCGCGAACACCGTGCGCAGCCGCGCGCGGGCGGTCGCGGTGTCGGGCGGGCGCATCGTCGCGGTCTCGCAGAGCGACCTCGACGAGCTGATCGGTCCCGACACCGAGGTGGTCGACCTCGCGGGACGGATGCTGGTCCCCGGCTTCCAGGACGCGCACGTGCACCCGGTGTGGGGCGGCCTCGACATGCTGCGCTGCGACCTGTCGGCGCTGGGCACCGCGGCCGAGTACCTCGACGCGATCGGGCGGTACGCGGCATCCCACCCTGATGACGCCTGGGTGCTCGGCGGCGGCTGGGGCATGGCCGCGTTCCCCGGCGGCACCCCCACAGCCGCGGCGCTCGACACCGTCGTGCCCGACCGGCCCGCGTTCCTGCCCAACCGCGACGGGCACGGCGCGTGGGTGAACTCGGCCGCGCTGCGACTGGCCGGCATCGACCGCGACACCCCCGACCCGGCCGACGGCCGCATCGAACGGGATGCCGCGGGCAACCCGTCGGGCACGCTCCACGAGGGTGCGATGAGCCTCGTCAACCGCCTGCTGCCCGAGGAGGGGCTCGACCGTCTCACCGAGGCGCTCCTCGTCGGCCAGCGGTACCTGCACTCGTATGGCATCACGGCGTGGCAGGACGCGATCGTCGGTTCGTACGGCGATGCCGGCGACCCCGCCCCCGCGTACATGAAGGCCGCGGCCGACGGCACGCTCACGGCGCGCGTGGTCGGCGCGCTGTGGTGGGACCGCAAGGCCGGGCTCGAGCAGCTCCCGCTCCTTCGCGAGCGGCGTGAGCGATTCCGCGCGGGCCGCTTCGCCGCGACGAGCATCAAGGTCATGCAGGACGGCGTGCCCGAGAACTTCACGGCGTCGATGCTCGAGCCCTACTGCGACGGCCATGGCCACCGCACCGACAACTCGGGCATCTCGTTCGTCCCGCCCGAGATCCTGAACGAAGCGGTGCCGCTGCTGGACGCCGACGGGTTCCAGGTGCACTTCCACGCGATCGGCGACCGCGCAGTGCGCGAGTGCCTCGACGCCGTCGAGCACGCCATCGCGCGCAACGGCCGCACCGACAACCGCCATCACATCGCTCACATCCAGGTCATCCACCCCGACGACATCCGCCGGTTCCGCGAGCTGGGCGTCGGGGCGAACATGCAGTCGCTGTGGGCGGCACTCGAGCCGCAGATGGTCGACCTCACGATGCCGTTCCTCGGCGAGACCCGCAGCGCATGGCAGTACCCGTTCGGCGATCTGCTGCGCTCGGGCGCGGTGCTGTGCGCCGGCAGCGACTGGTCGGTCACCTCGCCCGATCCCCTCGCTGCGATTCACGTCGCCGTCAACCGCCTCGCCGCGCCGGGCCACGAGGAGGGTGAGTACGACGTCTTCCTGCCCGAGCAGGCGATCGACCTCGGCACGTCGCTCACCGCCTACACAGCGGGTTCGGCGTGGGCCAACCACCTCGACGACGTGGCTGGCACGATCGAGGTCGGCAAGTACGCCGACCTCGCCCTGCTCGACCGCGACCCCTTCGCCGGACCGGCCGACGAGATCGGCGCGACGCGCGTGCTGCAGACGTTCGTCGAGGGCGAGCGCGTGTACGCCGCCGACGACGCCTAGCCCGGTGAGGCATCCGTGTCCCACTTTCGTCCCAAACGGCCGCCTCAGGTGCACCGGTTGCGGGACACGCGACACTGAAACCGGGACACGCGACACTGAAACCGGGACACGTCACTCAGACCACCGTTCAACATGCACGACAGACCCCGACCGAACAGGAAGTGATAGCCGTGGGCACCACGGTCTTCGAACGGCAGCCCCCCGCCGCATCCGTCATCTCGCGCAGCCTCGAAGGCTCGGCGCACCGCGTCTTCTGGCTCGACGACGTGCCGGACGACCTCGTTCCGACCCGCCCCGCAGTCCACGGAGAGCACGAGGCCGACCTCGTCGTCGTCGGCGCCGGGTACACCGGCCTCTGGACCGCCATGAACGCGCTGCGCCGCGACCCGTCGCTGCGCGTGGCGATCGTCGAGGCGCGCACCGTCGGCTGGGCGGCATCCGGGCGCAACGGCGGATTCTGCGAAGCCAGCCTCACCCACGGGTACGACAACGGCGTCTCGCGCTGGCCCGACGAGATCGACCAGCTCGAGCGCCTCGGCATGTCGAACCTCGACGGCTTCGAGGCCGACCTCGCCGAGTGGGGCGTCGACGCGCAGTTCGAGCGGGTCGGCGAGCTCGACGTCGCGGTCGAGCCGCACCAGCTCGAGTGGCTGCACGAGGAGATGGCGGATGCCGACGAGCACACCGTGTTCCTCGACGAAGCCGCCGTGCAGGCATCCATCGCGTCGCCGACGTACCTCGGAGCGGTGTGGCACAAGCGCAACAACGCGATCCTGCACCCGGCGCGCCTCGCGGCCGGGCTCGCGAAGGCCGCCGAGGAGCGCGGTGCGACGATCTTCGAGCACTCGCGCGTGACGTCGGTGGACTCCAGCGGCGATCGCGTCCGCGTCGTCACCGCCGACGGCGTGGTCACCGCCGACCGCGTCGTGCTGGCCACGAACGTGTTCCCGTCGCTGCTGCGCCGCAACACGCTCATGACGGTGCCGGTCTACGACTACGTGCTGATGACCGAACCGCTGAGCGCCGAGCAGTGGGATGCCGTCGGCTGGCGCGACCGCCAGGGCATCGGCGACATGGCGAACCAGTTCCACTACTACCGTCCGACGCAGGACGGGCGCATCCTGTTCGGCGGCTACGACGCCGTGTACCACTACGGCCGCAAGGTGCGCGCGTCGTACGAGAACCGCCCGGAGTCGTGGCAGCGCCTCGCGAGCCACTTCTTCACGACGTTCCCGCAGCTCGAGGGTCTGCGTTTCAGCCACCGCTGGGCCGGTGCCATCGACACGTCGACGCAGTTCTGCGCCTTCTTCGGCACCGCCCGAGAAGGCCGCGTCGCCTACGCCGCAGGGTTCACCGGACTCGGCGTCGGCGCCGCCCGGTTCGCCGGCGACGTCATGCTCGACCTGCTGGCGGGCGAGCCCACCGAGCGCACCGAGCTCGAGATGGTCCGCAAGCGCCCGCTGCCCTTCCCGCCCGAACCGGCGGCCGCGATCGGCATCAACGCGACGCGGTGGTCGCTCGACCGCGCCGACCACAACGGCGGCCGCCGCAACGTGCTGCTGAAGACGCTCGACGCCCTCGGACTGGGGTTCGACTCGTGACCGGTCTCGAGGCGGGCGCGGTGGCGGATGCCGCATCCGTCGCCCTCGACCACGAGCCGGTGCCGGCCTCTCTCGTGGTCGACGGCGCTCCGACGACCGGCTTCGCCGAGCTGACCGAGCTCGACGGCGCCGAGGTCGGCGTGTGGGAGATGACGCCCGGCGCGATGCGCGACACCGAGGCCGACGAGGTGTTCGTCGTCATCTCGGGGTCGGCGACCGTCGCCTTCGACGACCCGGCTCTCGCGCCGATCGAGCTGTCGCCCGGGTCGGTCGTGCGCCTCACCGCGGGCATGCGCACGGTCTGGACGGTGCGCGAGACCCTGCGCAAGGTCTACATCGCCCCCTGACCAAGCGGGTCAGCGCCCGGCAGAACGACGCACCAGCAGCGCGAGGTGCAGCGCGGTCTGCGTCTCGCCGTCGTCGAGGTCGACGTCGAGCAGCTCCTCGATGAGCGCGATGCGCTGGTAGAACACCGAGCGCGACAGGTGCGACGCGGATGCCGCGGCCGTGCGGTTGCCCGGATGCGCAAGCATCGCCTCGAGCACGTCGAGCAGGTCGCCGCCGCGCCCGAGGTCGTGCACGATGAGCGGCTCGAGCATCCGCTCGCCGTGCTCGAGCACGCGGTGGTCGTCGCGCAGCGCGGTCACCAGCTGCACGAGCGGCCGGTTCTCGGCCCGCCGCAGCTGCGGCCCCCGACCTGGTCGCCTCCGGCG
>JAUHVN010000121.1 GCA_030425055.1 Actinomycetes bacterium
TCAGCGCGAGGGATGCTCCGACCCCCACCACGGTCACGCCGAGCAGCCACCACAGGCCGCGCAGCTCGACCTCGCCGCCGAGCACCGTCGGCGCCTGTGCGATCGGCGACAGGTCGACGAGCCACTCGGGGAACCCGAACAGCGGGCCGAAGAGGCCGAAGATGAGCCCCAGCATCACCAGCGTCCACGCGAGCGGGATGGTCAGGCGCGGCACCAGCACGAACACGAGCGCGGTGATCGCGAGGAATACCGCGGCGGCGGCCGCCTGCCCGGCGCCCATGACGAGCACGTCGGACATGAGGCCGGAGTCGTCGCCCTGCGAGGCGATCCCCAGCGCCGCGCCGACGACCGCGCCGGCGATCACGAGCACGATGCCGATCGCCGCGACGATCACGTAGTCGGCGAGCCAGCGCACGCGCGAGACGGGGGTCGAGAGCACCGGCTCGGCGGTGCCGTGGGCCTCTTCCTGGCGCGCGTGGCACGCGATCTGCACGGCGCAGCACGCGGCCAGCACGCCGAGCATCGTGAAGAACACCGCGACCGTGGCCGAAGCGGTGTCGGCGCCACCGGTCATCTGCGCGATGAGGTCGCGGATCGCCTGGTTCTCCTGCGTGAACTCGTCGATGACGCCGCTCAGCGATGTCGCGAGCACGCCGACGAGTAGACCGCCGATCGTCCAGCCGAGGATGCCGCCCCGCGTGAGGCGCCACACCAGACTTGTCGGAGAGCTCAGCGCCCAGCCCGCGGTCGGGCGACCGAGGCGGGAGGCCACGAAGCCCTCGCCGAGGTCGCGCACCGCCTGCAGGGCGACCGCGAACGCGGCGAGCACGGCGCCCAGCCCGAACAGCGGCAGCAGCAGCCACCAGTTGTCCTCGTCGAACGCCCGTGTGTTCTCGGCCCAGCCGAACGGCGAGAGCCACGTCAGCCACGAGCTCTCCATGCGCTGCAGGTCGTCGCTGGGCGTGCCGAGCGCGTTGCCGAACCCGCACACGAGGAACAGCGCGGTCACCGTCCACACCGACAGGCTGTTGGCCCCGCGCGAGGTGCGCATGATCTGCCCGGCGACGAGGCCGACGCCCAGGAAGGCGATACCGACGCCTCCGACGGCCAAGCCCGCGAGGAAGGACCCGCCGGCGCCGAGGCCCGACGCGATGAACGCCAGCGACACGAGCACGGCGAGCACGAGGTCGGCGAGGACGCCGTGCACGATCGTCGCCGCGAGGGGCGCGGTGCGGGATGCCGGGGTGGCCGACACCAGCTCGGCGCGGCCCTGCTCCTCTTCGGCGCGCGTGTGGCGCACCGCGAGGAACGTGCTCATCAGGGCCGCGAGGAACATCAGCACCGGCAGGATGAGGAAGATGACGACCTGGTCCTGGTCGGCGCCCGACGGCAGCCCGCGGAACAGCAGGATGACGGGGTTGCCGATCGCCGCCGCCAGCAGGCCGATGCGGGCCTCCTGCGTGCCGAACGAGTCCGACACGGCGATGTTGCCCATGGCGGCGAGCAGCGCGGTGCCGCCGATCCACAGCGCGAGCTGCTTCCAGTCTCGGCGCAGGCGCTGCCCGAGCAGCGTGATCACGACCGGCTCCCGGCGCGCCGTGCCGCCCGACGCGTGGCCGGCGCGTCGTCGTCGCCCGCGGGCGTGGGCGCACCCTCGGCGAGGTCGTCGCCGTAGTGACGCAGGAACAGCTCCTCGAGCGACGGCGGCGCGACGCGCAGGCCCTGCACGTTCTGCGCGGCGAGGCCGGGCAGGATGCCCGCGATCTGATCGCTGTCGACGGTGAATCGCGCGCGGCCGTCGGCGACCTCGAGGTCGTGCACACCGGGGAGCGCGGCCGGAGCCCCATCGCCGTTCACGGCGTACGAGACCTCGGTGCGCGTGAGGTGGCGCAGGTCGGCGAGCGTTCCCGACTCGACGATCCGCCCGGCGCGGATGATGCTCACGCGGTCGCACACCTGCTCGACCTCGGAGAGGATGTGGCTCGACAGCAGCACGGTGGCACCGGCATCCCGCACGCGGCGCAGCTCGCGCTGGAAGACGACCTCCATGAGCGGGTCGAGGCCGCTCGTCGGCTCGTCGAGGATGTACAGGTCGGCGGGCACGGCGAAGGCGGCGATGAGGGCGACCTTCTGGCGGTTGCCCTTCGAGTAGGCGCGGCCCTTCTTGCGCGGGTCGAATCCGAAGGCGTCGAGCAGTCGGGCGCGTTCGTCGCGGTAGGCCGCGGACTTCGTGTCGGCGCCGCGCAGGCGCGCGAGGAAGTCGATCGCCTCGCCGCCCGACAGGTTCGGCCACACGCTCACGTCGCCGGGCACCGACGCGATGCGGCGATGGAGGGCGACCGCGTCGTTCCACGGATGCATCCCGAACACCGTCGCCTCGCCGCTCGTGCTGCGGGCGAGGCCGAGCAGGATGCGGATGGCGGTGGACTTGCCGGCTCCGTTGGGGCCGAGGAAGCCGTGGATCTGGCCGGCATCGACGGTCAGGTCGAGGCCGTCGAGGGCGTGGACGCTGCCGTAGTGCTTGTGCAGGTCGCGGGTCTGAACGACGGTGGTCATGGACCCTGAAGCTACACCGTTTTCATGAATTTGTGAATCTGTATACCTTCACGACACTTTCGCGACACTTTGACGCCTGGAGCCCTCGCAGTGTATACATGGAGGGGGCTTCGGGAGGTGATCGGATGCGCGCGAGCGATCGGGCGTACGCGACGCTCCTCGACGAGATCCAGAGCGGGATGCTGCCTCCGGGCACCGTGCTCGCCGAGACCGAGCAGGCATCCCGACTCGGCGTGAGCCGTACGCCGCTGCGCGAAGCGCTCGGCCGCCTCGCCGCCGCCGGACTCGTGGTGCAGCAGTCGCCGCGCGTCACCGTCGTCAGCGACATCGACGCCGACGACATCCGCGAGCTGTTCGAGCTGCGCCGCGCCCTCGAAGAGACCGCAGCCCAGCTCGCTGCGCTGCGCGGCTCGCGCCCCGCGTTCGCCGCGATCGCGGCCGGTCTCGACGACGTGCGCCTGGATGCCGGAGCCGGGCGCGACACGTACTACGCCCTGATCGCCGAGTTCGACGCGGCGATCGACGACGCCGTCGCCAACGACTACCTCACCGCCGCGCTGCGCACGGTGCGCACGCACCTCGTGCGCGTGCGCCGCCTGGCCCGCGACAAC
The DNA here is from genome assembly GCA_030425055.1 of Actinomycetes bacterium. GTDB lineage: Bacteria > Actinomycetota > Actinomycetes > Actinomycetales > Microbacteriaceae > Microbacterium. Next base: position 3,168 of record JAUHVN010000121.1, read on the forward strand.
CCCGAGCGGCTCGCGGCATCCGTCGCCGAGCACCGCCTCATCGCGAGCGCGATCGCCGCCGGCGACGCGGAGCTCGCCGCCCACGCCACCCACGTCCACCTGCACAACGCACTGTCGAGCGTCCTCGCCTCGCTCGACGAGAACCACGCCGATCGAGGAGCAGCATGACCGTCACCCACCACCTCCGCGTCCACCGCAGCGACGAGAACCTCGCGCGCGAAGGGCAGCTCGCCTGGCACATCGCCGAGGTCGCCGCAGACCCCGTCGCCGTCGAGCCCGAGGTCGTCGACATGATCATCAACCGGATCATCGACAACGCCGCCGTCGCGGCGGCATCCCTCACCCGCGCGCCCGTCAGCGCGGCGCGCCAGCAGGCCCTCGACCACGCCGTGTCGGTGTCGGGCGCCGGGGCCACGGTCTTCGGCTGTGCGCTCGACCGCCGCACGAGCCCCGAATGGGCCGCGTGGGCGAACGGCGTCGCCGTGCGCGAACTCGACTACCACGACACCTTCCTCGCCGCCGACTACTCGCACCCCGGCGACAACATCCCGCCGATCGTCGCGGTCGCCCAGCACGTCGGCGCCGACGGCGCGGCTCTGGTCCGCGGCCTCGCGACCGGCTACGAGATCCAGATCGACCTCGTGCGCGCCATCTGCCTGCACAAGCACAAGATCGACCACGTCGCCCACCTCGGCCCGTCGGCCGCAGCCGGCATCGGCACGCTGCTCGGCCTGGACGTCGAGACGATCTACCAGGCGGTCGGGCAGGCGCTGCACACCACGACAGCGACCCGCCAGTCGCGCAAGGGCGAGATCTCGACCTGGAAGGCGCACGCCCCGGCGTTCGCGGGCAAGATGGCCGTCGAGGCGGTCGACCGCGCGATGCGCGGCGAGACCTCGCCGTCGCCGATCTACGAAGGCGAAGACGGTGTGATCGCCTGGATGCTCGACGGACCGGATGCCACCTACGAGGTGCCGCTGCCCGCCGAGGGCGAGCCCAAGCGCGGCATCCTCGACTCGTACACGAAGGAGCACTCGGCCGAGTACCAGGCGCAGGCGTGGATCGACCTCGCGCGCAAGCTGCACAACGAGGCGGCCTTCGACCCGGCCGACATCGAGTCGATCGTGCTGCACACCTCGCACCACACGCACTACGTGATCGGCTCGGGCGCGAACGACCCGCAGAAGTACGACCCCACCGCGTCGCGAGAGACGCTCGACCACTCGATCCCGTACATCTTCGCGGTCGCGCTGCAGGACGGCGGCTGGCACCACGTCGACTCGTACACGCCCGAGCGCGCGGGCCGTGAGGACACCGTCGCGCTGTGGCACAAGGTCACCACCGCCGAAGACGAGGAGTGGACGCGCCGCTACCACTCCGACGACCCGAACGAGAAGGCGTTCGGCGGCCGCGTCGTCATCACGCTGACCGACGGCACCGTCATCGAGGACGAGATCGCCGTCGCCGACGCGCATCCGCTCGGCGCTCGCCCGTTCGCCCGCGAGGACTACATCCGCAAGTTCCGCCTGCTGGCCGAGCCCGTGCTCGAGGCCGACGAGATCGAGCGGTTCCTCGAGCTCGCGCAGCGCCTTCCCGAGCTGACCGCCGACGAGGTGCGTGCGCTGTCGATCGTCGCCAAGGGCGGCGTGCTCGCGGGGGCCCCGGCGCCGAAGGGCCTGTTCTGATGCTGTACTCGACGGTGTCGGCGGCCGAGAAGCGCCGCCTGTTCCGCGAGCGGCTGGCGTCGGGCGAGCTGCTGCGCTTCCCGGGCGCGTTCAATCCGCTCTCGGCCCGCCTCATCGAGCGCAAGGGCTTCGAGGGGGTCTACATCTCGGGGGCGGTGCTGTCGGCCGACCTCGGTCTGCCCGACATCGGGCTGACGACGCTCACCGAGGTCGCCGGTCGCGGTCAGCAGATCGCGCGCATGACCGACCTGCCGGCGATCATCGACGCCGATACCGGCTTCGGTGAGCCCATGAACGTGGCACGCACGATCCAGACCCTCGAGGATGCGGGCCTTGCCGGCACCCACATCGAGGATCAGATCAACCCCAAGCGGTGCGGCCACCTCGACGGCAAGAGCGTCGTCGACGCGGACACCGCGATCAAGCGGATCCGGGCCGCAGCCGACGCGCGGCGCGACGAGAACTTCCTCATCATGGCGCGCACCGACATCCGCGCCGTCGAGGGGCTCGATTCGGCGATCGACCGCGCGAAGGCGCTGGTGGATGCCGGCGCCGACGCGATCTTCCCCGAGGCGATGCGCACGCTCGACGAGTTCGCCGCGGTGCGCGCGGCGGTCGACGTGCCGATCCTGGCCAACATGACCGAGTTCGGGAAGTCCGACCTGTTCAGCGTCGACCAGCTGCGCGACGTGGGCGTCAACATCGTCATCTGGCCGGTCTCGCTGCTGCGGATCGCGATGGGCGCGGCATCCCGCGCGCTCGATACGCTCGAATCGGACGGGCATCTCACGGCGAAGCTCGACGAGATGCAGCACCGCGCCGATCTCTACGACCTCATCGACTACGAGCAGTACAGCCACTTCGACCAGAACGTCTTCGACTTCCACATCGAATCCCCAGGTCGCTGAGCGAGCGCAGCGAGACGAAGCGCCGCAACCGCGTTTCGTCTCGTCGCTTCGCTCCTCGCTCAACGACCCGGAACCGCAAAGGAGCAGAAATGACCGAGCCGACCGAGATCAAGAAGGGCCTTGCCGGCGTCGTCGCGGACTACACCGCGATCAGCAAGGTCAATCCCGAGACCAATTCGCTGCTGTACCGGGGGTATCCGGTGCAGGAGCTGGCCGCGACCCAGCCGTTCGAGGCGGTCGCGTACCTGCTGTGGAACGGCGAGCTGCCGGATGCCGCACAGCTGGCCGAGCTGCGCGCGACCGAGCGCGCGAACCGCGCGCTGCCCGACGACGTGAAGGCGGCGATCGACCTGATCCCCGTCGACGCGCATCCGATGGACGAGGTGCGCACGGCGCTGAGCCTCTACGGCGCGCGCGACCTCGCCGGGATCGGCTCGGTGCTCGACGCGAGCGGCACGCCCGCCGAGAACCTCGATCGCAGCATCCGCTTGTTCGCCGTGCTGCCCGCGATCGTCGCGTACGGTCAGCGCCGCCGTCGGGGCGAAGACCTCGTCGAGCCGCGCGAAGACCTCGACTACGCGGCGAACTTTCTGTGGATGACCTTCGGCGAGGAGGCCGACGACGTGGTCGTCGACGCCTTCAACCGGTCGATGGTCCTCTACGCCGAGCACTCGTTCAACGCGTCGACGTTCACCGCGCGCGTCGTCACCTCGACGCTGAGCGACCTGTACTCGGCGGTCGTCGCGGCCGTCGGCGCCCTCAAGGGGCCGCTGCACGGCGGGGCCAACGAGGCGGTGCTGCACATCTTCGACGAGATCGGCTCGGCCGACAACGTCGTGCCGTGGCTCGACGAGGCGCTCGCCTCGAAGCGCAAGATCATGGGCTTCGGCCACCGCGTGTACAAGCGCGGCGACTCGCGCGTTCCCACGATGAAGGCCGCTCTCGACACGCTGGTCGCCCACTACGACCGGCCCGACGTCGCCGCGCTGTACGACGCGCTCGAGAGCGAGTTCGTCAGCCGCAAGGGCATCTACCCGAACCTCGACTACCCGTCGGGTCCGGCGTACCAGCTCATCGGGTTCGACACGCTGACCTTCACGCCGCTGTTCGTCGCCGCCCGCATCACCGGGTGGACCGCCCACATCATGGAGCAGATGTCGGCCAACACGCTCATCCGCCCGCTGTCGGCCTACAACGGTCCCGACGAGCGCCACATCGACGGCTACGTGCCCGACACCGCGGCGATCGACGTCGCGGAGCGCGCCGAAGAGGCCGCCGGCTGAGACGGGGCACGCCATGAGAGACGCCGTCATCGTCGACGTCGTTCGCACACCGGCCGGGCGCGGAGAGCCCGGAGGCGCGCTTATCGGCATCCACCCGGTCGAACTCGCGGCCGACGTGCTGAGGTCGCTGCTGGTGCGCAGCGGGCTCGAGTCCCGGCAGATCGACGATGTGATCCTCGGATGCGTCAGTCAGGTCGGCGACCAGGCGATGAACGTCGCGCGGCAGGCGACCCTCGCCGCCGGGTTCGGCGAGACCGTGCCGGCGACCACCGTCGACCGCCAGTGCGGGTCGAGTCAGCAGGCGGCGCACTTCGCCGCGCAGGGCGTGATGTCGGGCGCGTACGACATCGTGATCGCCGGCGGCGTCGAGTCGATGAGCCGGGTACCGCTCGGTTCGTCCCGGGTCGGCGGCTCGCCCTCGCGCGGGATCGCGGCCCGTTACCCCGAGGGCCTGGTGAATCAGGGGGTGTCGGCCGAGCTCATCGCGACGAAGTGGGCGCTCGGCCGTGACGAGCTCGACGCCTACGCGGCCGAGTCGCACCGTCGCGCCGCCGCGGCCTGGCATGCTGGGCGGTTCGACAGCCAGGTGCTCCCCGTGCTCGGCGATGGCCCCGACGCGGTCTCGTTCGATGAGACCGTGCGCGAAGGCACGACCGTCGAGGGACTGGCCGTACTGGCTCCCGCCTTCCGCACCGACGAGTTCGCGGCGCGCTTTCCCGATGTCGGATGGAACATCACGGCGGGCAACTCATCGCCGCTGACGGATGCCGCATCCGCCGCGCTCATCATGGGGGCCGACACCGCTGAGCGTCTCGGGCTGACGCCGCGCGCGCGCTTCCACGCCTTCGCGGTCGTCGGCGACGACCCGATGCTGATGCTCAC
>JAUHVN010000122.1 GCA_030425055.1 Actinomycetes bacterium
CCCGCATCGAGCCGATGACGACCGCGAGCGTCGTGTCGACGCCGGTGCTGCCCGAGACGTCGGCGGAGGAGGCCGCGAGCGAGCTCGCCGCCGACGCCGAGCCCGTCTCGGTGGGCGCCGTGACCGAGCGCGGATACGACTCCGCGTTCGGCGACGACGATCTCGACATCCCCGACTTCCTCAAGTAGGACGGACGCCGCGCCCGCGTGGACACCGATCTCGCCACCCGTCTCGACGAGGTCGATGCCCGTATCGCGGGCGCGGCCCGCTCCGCCGGACGTGATCCGTCGGAGCTGACGCGCATCGTCGTCACCAAGTTCCACCCCGCCGCGCTCGTGCGCGAGCTGCACGCCCTCGGCGTGCGCGACGTCGCCGAGAACCGCCAGCAGGAGTTCACCGCCAAGGCGGCCAAGCTGGCCGACCTCGCCGACGTGCACTGGCACTTCGTCGGCCAGCTGCAGACCAAGAAGGCGCGCGCGGTGCGCGCCGTCGCGTCGGCGGTGCACTCCGTCGACCGCGAGCGCGTCGCCGACGCCCTCGACGCCGCCGGCGGCGACGGCCCGCCCCTCGACGTCTTCCTGCAGGTCAACCTCACCGACGACCCGGGCCGCGGCGGCGTGGAGCCTGCCGGGCTCGAACGTCTGGCCGAACACGCCGCGACCTGCCCGACACTCCGCGTGCGGGGCATCATGGCCGTCGCTCCGCTCGGCGAGGCCCCGGCATCCGCGTTCGAGCGTCTCGCGGGGTACGCGGCACGGCTGCGCCGCGTCGTGCCGGATGCGACGTGGATGTCGGCCGGAATGACCGTCGACTTCGCCGAGGCGATCGCCGCAGGCGCGACACACCTGCGGATCGGCACCGCAATCACGGGGGACCGGCCCGACCGCGGCTAGCCTGAAACAGACGAGCGAACACGGAGGATGCGATGTCGAACCCGCTCAAGAAGACCATGGTGTACCTGGGCCTCGCCGATGAGGAAGAGATCTACGACGAGCCGGCTCCGCAGCCGCGAGGCAGCAAGCCGAGCGCCGTCGAGAAGGCCGCGCCCGTGACGCCGCTGCACCGCCCCGCGGTGGTGCGTCAGCCCGCGGCATCCGCGATCTCCGAGATCCTGACGGTGCACCCCAAGCAGTACCGCGACGCGCAGGTGATCGCCGAGAACTTCCGCGACGGCGTCCCCGTCATCATCAACCTCTCGCAGATGAGCGACGCCGACGCACGCCGGCTGATCGACTTCGCCAGCGGGCTCTCGCTCGGCCTCTACGGCCGCATCGAGCGGGTCACGAGCAAGGTGTTTCTGCTCTCGCCCGAGAACGTCGCCGTCTCGGGTGACGGCGCCGTGGCACAGGCCGACCCTGAGTCGGTGCCCTTCGCGCAGCCCTAGGCGATGAGCATCCTCCAACTCATCGCGACGGTCCTCAACCTCCTCCTGCTCGTCTATCTCTTCACGCTGCTCGCGCGGCTGATCCTGGACTGGATCCCGTTCTTCAACCGCGAGTGGCGCCCGCGCGGTCTCGGCCTGGTGTTCGCCGAGGTCGTCTACACGGTGACCGATCCGCCCATCAAACTGTTCCGGCGGTTCATCCCGCCGCTGCGCGTCGGCGCGATCGCGATCGACTTCGGGTTCGCGCTCACGATGCTGCTGGTGTTCATCCTGCTCTCGGTGACGCGCTCCCTCGCAGCCTGATCCAGCGGCGACTATGCTTTGCTGGTACGACCCGCTCCACGGCGGGACGCCCCCGACATCGGCCATCGATACGAGCGTTCGAAAGAGGAACCACCATGGCATTGACCCCCGATGACGTCGTCACCAAGCAGTTCCAGCACGTCCGGTTCAAGGAAGGCTTCGACCCCGACGAGGTCGACGACTTCCTCGACGAGATCGTCGTCGAGTGGCGCAAGGCGCTCGCCGAGAACGAGGAGCTGAAGGCGAAGCTGGCGGCCTACGAGTCGGGTGAGTCGGCGCCGCAGGCGGCCGCTCCGCAGCCCGAGCCGGTCGCAGAGGCCGCTCCCGCACCCGCTCCCGCCACGGCAGCACTGGGCGCCGGCGAGGCCGGCGGCGCCGCCGCGAGCGCCGGCATCATCGAGCTGGCGCAGCGCCTGCACGACGAGCACGTGGCCGAGGGCGTCGCCGAGCGCGACCGCCTGATCTCCGAGGCGAAGGCGCAGGCCGCGTCGATCGTCTCCGAGGCCGAGACCCGTGGTCGCGAAGAGGTCGCCAAGCTCGACCGCGAGCGCGCGACGCTCGAGAACCGCATCACCGAGCTCCGTCAGTTCGAGCGCGACTACCGCTCGCAGCTGCGCGGCTACATCGAGGGCAAGCTGCGCGACCTCGAGACGACCGGCACGAGCTCGGGCTCGACGCCGGTCTCCGCTGTCGGTCTCTAGGAGAGGCCCTTGGCGGGTCGACCCCCTCTGCATCAGGCGGCGGCCGGCACCATCGTCGCGATCCTCGCGGCGATCGTGCTGGCCGCCGACCAGTTCACGAAGCACCTCGCGATCGAGAACCTGCCGCCGGGCGAGCCGGTGCCGGTGCTCGGCGATTTCCTCATCTTCATCCTCGTCCGCAACCCCGGCGCCGCGTTCTCGCTGGGGGAGGGCGTGACGTGGCTGTTCACGATCGCCCTCGCGGGGGTGGCCGTCGCCATCGTGTGGCTCGCGGTGCGCGGCATCCGCTCGCGGCTGTGGGCCGTGGCGCTCGGCCTTCTTCTGGGCGGCGTGCTCGGCAACCTGACCGACCGCATGTTCCGCGCGCCGGGCTTCCCGGTCGGCCACGTCGTCGATTTCATCAACACCCCGTGGATGATGCCGGCGATCTACAACGTCGCCGACATCTTCATCGTGTCGATGATGATCGGCGTCGCATTGCTGGTCCTCGTCGGTCTTCGGCTCGACGGCGGACGCGACCGCGGCGGATCGCACGACGACACGGCGCCGACGGCCGAGGGCGCCGCTGATGTTCCCGCCGATTCCGACGCTCCCGCCGACGCCGACACGACGGATGCCGCCTCGGACGGCCCCGGCGCGCCCAAGGCCTGAGGTGGAATCCCGCATCCTGCCGGTGCCCGACGGGCTCGACGGAACGCGCGTCGACGCGGCGCTCGCGAAGATGCTCGGCTTCTCGCGCACCTTCGCCGCCGAGGTCGCCGAGTCGGGCGGCGTCAGCGCCGACGGACGCACGCTCGGCAAGTCCGACCGCGTGCACGCCGGCACGTTCGTCGAGGTGTCGTGGGCGCCCAAGGAGGAGCCGCGGGTCGTGCCGATCGCGGTGCCCGACCTCGGGATCGTCTTCGATGACGACGACATCGTCGTCGTCGACAAGCCGGCCGGTGTCGCGGCGCACCCGTCGATCGGCTGGGAGGGGCCGACGGTGCTCGGCGCCCTCGCCGCCGCGGGCTTCCGCATCGCGACGAGCGGAGCCGCCGAGCGCCAGGGCGTCGTCCACCGGCTCGACGTCGGCACGAGCGGACTCATGGTGGTCGCCAAGACCGAGGCGGCCTACACGTCGCTCAAGCGCGCGTTCAAGGAGCGCGAGGTCGAGAAGATCTACCACGCGGTGGTGCAGGGTCACCCCGACCCCCTCGCCGGCACGATCGACGCTCCGATCGGGCGGCATCCGTCGCACTCGTGGAAGTTCGCCGTCACGCCCGACGGCAAGGACTCGGTGACCCACTACGAGACGATCGAGGCGTTCCCGGGTGCGTCGCTGCTCGAGATCCATCTCGAGACGGGCCGCACCCACCAGATCCGCGTGCACATGGCCGCCCACCGGCATCCGTGCGTCGGCGATCCGCTCTACGGCGGCGACCCGACCCTCTCGGCGCGCCTGGGGCTCACCCGCCAGTGGCTGCACGCCCGCGAGCTGTCGTTCTTCCATCCCGCGACGGGCCGGTGGGAGACCTACACGTCGGACTATCCGACGGATCTCGCGCACGCCCTCGCGGTGCTGCGCGGAGAGGAGTGACGATGTCCGTTCCGATCCTCGCCGTCGCCGACGACGCGAAGGATGCCGCGGCCGTCGTGCTGCGGTTCTTCACGACCGTGCTCGCCGGCGAGCGCCGCACCGCGGACGCCCTCGACCTGCTGGCGGCCGACTTCGTCGACCACGATCCGGCGGCGGGAGACAGCGGGCCCGACGGCGTGGTCGCCAAGCTCGACGGACTGTGGGCGGCGCTGCCCGACGGCCGCTACGAGCCGCACATCGTCGTCGCGGCCGGCGAGCTCGTCTCGGTGCGGTCGCAGCTCGTCTCGGGCGAGTCCCGTGTGGACTTCGCCGACCTGTACCGCGTGCGGGGCGGCCGCATCGCCGAGCACTGGCACGTCGTCGACACGACCGCGCTCGGCGCGCTGCTCGCCGGCTGACCCGCGTCCGGTCGCAGAATCGGGCGCCGGTCGGAGACATCGGCGCGAATCATCCGACCGGGCGGCCGATCTCCGACCGGCCGAAGATTCACCCTCGGGTTGAAGGTTAAGCGACCTTACCCCGCGTCGGCGGCGACACCCGCGGCATCCGCGATGGCGGTCGGCGACCCTCCTTAGACTCGACGCGTGGCCTCCGACTCCTTCGTCCATCTGCACGTGCACAGCGAGTACTCGATGCTCGACGGAGCCGCGAAGATCGCGGCGATGACGCAGGCGGCCGCCGACTACGACATGCCGGCGATCGCGGTGACCGACCACGGCAACACCTTCGCGGCGTTCGAGTTCTACAACGCGGCGAAGGCCGCCGGCGTCAAGCCGATCATCGGTCTCGAGGCGTACGTGACCCCGGGCACGCACCGCAGCGACAAGTCGCGCGTGGCGTGGGGCACGCCCGAGCAGAAGAGCGACGACGTCTCGGGCTCGGGCGCCTACACCCACATGACGATGTGGAGCCAGAGCACGCAGGGCATGCACAACCTGTTCCGGCTCAGCTCGCTGTCGAGCATGGAGGGCTACTACTTCAAGCCGCGCATGGATCGCGAGCTGCTCGAGACCTACGGCAAGGGCCTCATCGCGACGACGGGATGCCCCTCGGGCGAGGTGCAGACGCGCCTGCGACTCGGGCAGTACGACGCCGCGCGCGCGGCGGCCGCCGAGTTCCAGGACATCTTCGGCAAGGAGAACTACTTCGCCGAGATCATGGACCACGGCCTGTCGATCGAGCGCCGCGTCATGACCGACCTGCTGCGGCTGGCGAAGGACCTCGACATCCCGCTCGTCGCCACCAACGACTCGCACTACACCCACCAGCACGAGGCCGATGCGCACGCGGCACTGCTGTGCGTGCAGTCGGGATCGACCCTCGACGACCCCAACCGGTTCAAGTTCGACGGCGACGGCTACTACATCAAGACGGCGCAGGAGATGCGTCAGATCTTCCGCGACCACCCCGAGGCGTGCGACAACACGCTGCTGATCGCCGAGCGGTGCGAGGTCGAATTCAACACCGCCGCCAACTACATGCCGCGCTTCCCCGTTCCCGACGGCGAGACCGAAGACAGCTGGCTGGTGAAAGAGGTCGAGAACGGCCTGCACTACCGGTATCCGGACGGCATCCCCGATCGCGTGCGCAGGCAGGCCGAGTACGAGACCGACATCATCCTGCAGATGGGCTTCCCGGGGTACTTCCTCGTGGTCGCCGACTTCATCAACTGGGCGAAGGACAACGGCATCCGCGTCGGTCCTGGGCGCGGTTCGGGCGCCGGCTCGATGGTCGCGTACGCGATGCGCATCACCGACCTCGATCCGCTCGAGCACGGCCTCATCTTCGAGCGGTTCCTCAACCCCGATCGTGTGTCGATGCCCGACTTCGACGTCGACTTCGACGACCGTCGCCGCGGCGAGGTGATCGACTACGTCACCGAGAAGTACGGCTCGGAGCGCGTCGCGCAGATCGTGACGTACGGCACGATCAAGTCGAAGCAGGCGCTGAAGGATGCCGGACGCGTCCTGGGCTTCCCCTTCAGCATGGGCGAGAAGCTCACCAAGGCGATGCCGCCGGCGGTCATGGGCAAGGACATGCCGCTCAGCGGCATGTACGACAAGGAGCATCCGCGCTTCAAGGAGGCATCCGAGTTCCGCGCGCTCATCGACACCGACCCCGAGGCGAAGACCGTCTTCGACCGTGCGCTGGGGCTCGAGGGCCTCAAGCGCCAGTGGGGCGTGCACGCCGCGGGCGTGATCATGTCGTCCGAGCCCCTGCTCGACATCATCCCGATCATGCGCCGCGAGCAGGACGGCCAGATCGTCACGCAGTTCGACTATCCGTCGTGCGAGACGCTGGGCCTCATCAAGATGGACTTCCTGGGGCTGCGCAACCTCACGATCATCTCGGACGCGCTCGACAACATCCGCATGAACCGGGGTGAGGAGCTCGATCTCGAGCATCTCGCGCTCGACGACCGCGCGGCCTACGAGCTGCTGACCCGTGGCGACACGCTCGGGGTGTTCCAGCTCGACGGCGGGCCGATGCGGTCGCTGCTGCGCCTCATGAAGCCCGACAACTTTGAAGACGTCTCGGCCGTGATCGCGCTGTACCGACCGGGCCCCATGGGCGCGAACTCGCACATCAACTACGCGCTGCGCAAGAACGGCCAGCAGGAGGTCACGCCGATCCACCCCGAGCTCGAGGAGCCGCTCAGGGACATCCTCGACATCAGCTACGGCCTGATCATCTACCAGGAGCAGGTGATGGCGATCGCGCAGAAGGTGGCCGGCTTCTCGCTCGGACAAGCCGACATCCTGCGCCGCGCGATGGGCAAGAAGAAGAAGTCCGAACTCGACAAGCAGTACGAGGGCTTCTCGGGCGGCATGAAGGAGCGCGGCTACGGCGACGGGGCCATCAAGGCGCTGTGGGACATCCTGCTGCCGTTCTCGGACTACGCGTTCAACAAAGCGCACTCGGCCGCGTACGGCCTCGTCTCGTACTGGACCGCCTACCTGAAGGCCCACTATCCCGCCGAGTACATGGCCGCGCTGCTGACCAGCGTCGGCGACTCGAAGGACAAGATGGCCGTGTACCTCAACGAGTGCCGGCGCATGGGCATCAAGGTGCTGCCGCCCGACGTGGGGGAGTCGATCCGCTACTTCGCCGCCGTCGGCGAAGACATCCGCTTCGGTCTCGGCGCCGTGCGCAACGTCGGCGCCAACGTCGTCGACGGCATCATCGCGGCGCGCGAGGATGCGCGGTTCGACTCGTTCCACGACTTCCTCGCGAAGGTGCCGATGCACGTCACCAACAAGCGGACCGTCGAATCGCTCATCAAGGCCGGCGCCTTCGACTCGATGGGCGACACACGTCGCGCACTCATGGAGATCCACGAGGATGCCACCGAGCAGGCCGTGCTCGACAAGCGGCGCGAGGCCAACGGCGAGGTCGGGTTCGACTTCGACTCGCTGTGGGGCGACGACGAGCCGCAGCAGGCGCAGAAGGTGCCCGAGCGGCCCGAGTGGACGAAGAAGGACAAGCTCGCGTTCGAGCGCGAGATGCTCGGCCTCTACGTCTCGGACCATCCGCTCGCCGGGCTCGAGGTGCCGCTGGCCAAGCACGCCTCGACCAGCATCCACGACCTGCTCGCCTCCGAGGTGATCGAGGACGGCGAGCAGGTGACGGTCGCCGGGCTGGTCACGAGCGTGCAGCATCGCGTCGCGAAGTCGAGCGGCAACCCGTACGGCATGATCACCGTCGAGGACTTCGACGGCGAGGTCACCGTGATGTTCATGGGCAAGACGTACACCGAGTTCCAGTCGCTGCTGGTCGGCGACGCGATCCTCGTCGTGCGCGGACGCGTGTCGCGGCGCGACGACGGCATGAACCTGCACGCCGTGTCGGCGTTCGCGCCCGATCTCGGATCACTCGACGCGTCCGGGCCCCTCGTGCTGGCGATCCCCGAGCATCGCGCGACCGAGAGCATCGTCGGCGAGCT
>JAUHVN010000123.1 GCA_030425055.1 Actinomycetes bacterium
AAGCGACATCTTCATCGGCATCTACGCCGAAAGCTACGGCTGGGTCGCCCCCGACGAAACCGTCTCCGGACTCGAAGACGAATACAACCTCGCCCCACCCGGCATGCCCAAACTCATCTACATCAAGACCGTCGACCACCGCGACGAACGCCTCGGCACCCTCATCACCCGCATCCGCGACGACGACACCGCCGCCTACCTCCCCTTCACCGCCCCCGACGACCTCGCCGACAGGGTGACCGGCGACCTGGCCACGCTGCTCGCCGAGCGCTTCGACGAGTCGCGCATCGGCGCGGCCGCCGTCGGCGATCACGTCGATCTCTCGTCGGTGTCGGACTCGCTCGCGGCGCGCGTGCCCGTGCCGTACACGACGACGATCGGCCGCGAGCGCGAGATCTCCGACATCCGCGAACTGCTGCGTCGGCGCGAGGACCGCGTCGTGAGTCTCATCGGACCGGGAGGCATCGGCAAGAGCCGTCTGGGGATCGAGGTCGCACGCGCCTCGGAGGACCTCTTCCCCGACGGCGTCTACTTCGTACCGCTCGAGGGTGTGCTCGAACCGGGTCTGCTGCTGCCGACGATCGCGTTCACCCTCGGCATCCGCGACAACGGCGAGGCCGCGCTCGAAGAGCGCATCGCGCACGCCCTGGCCGACCGGCGGGTGCTGCTGGTGCTCGACAACTTCGAGCAGATCGTCAACGCCGCTCCCGTCCTGGTGCGTCTGTACACGGTGGCGCCGGATGCCACGTTCCTGGTGACGAGCCGCATCGTGCTGCGCATCCGAGGCGAGCGCGTGTACGAGGTGGCCGCCCTGCCGTCGCCGGATGCCTCGGCGCCGGCGACGCTCGAGCGCGCCCGGCGTTCCGCGGCGTGCGCGCTGTTCGTCGACCGTGCGGCGGCCGCGAAGCCGGGCTTCGAGCTGACCGAGGACAACGCCGCCGACATCTGCGACATCTGCCGGCGGCTCGAGGGCCTGCCGCTCGCGATCGAACTCGCGGCGGCGAAGGTGCGCATGCTCGCACCGCGCCAGATCGCGCAGCGCCTCGAGCAGAGCCTGCCGCTGCTGACCGCGGCCGTGCGCGACCTGCCCGATCGCCACCGCACGATGCGGGCCACCATCGAGTGGAGCGTCGGCCTGCTGCCCGACGCGCAGCGCGAGATGCTCGAGGACCTCGGTGTGTTCGCCCGGCAGTTCACCCTCGACGCCGTCGAGGCGCTCGGGCGCGGCCGCGCGTGGGACGGCACCGCGATCGAGTCGCTGGCCGCGCTGGTCGACGCGTCGCTCGTGAAGCAGATCGACAACCGCGGCCGCGCGGTGTTCTCGCTGCTCGCGATCGTGCGCGAGTACGCGATCGGCCGGCTGAAGGACAACGGCGACGCCGACCGCATGCGGGCGGCTCACGCCGACTACTACTCCGACCTCGTCGCGCACGTCGCGCCCGACCTCGGCGGGCAGGGTCAGGTCGAGGCGGTGACGCAGCTGGGACTCGAGCTGCCGAACCTGCGGGCCGCGGTGCGGCACCTCGTCTACATCGACCGGCTCGACGACGCGGGCGCCTTCGCCTGGAACCTGCTGATCTACTGGTGGATCGCCGGGTTCTTCGCGGAGGTGCGGCTGTGGATGCTGGAGCTGCTCGAGAAGCAGCATCCGATCACCCAGCACACACGGGCCGTCGCCTGGTTCTTCGCGCTGTGGGGCGAGATGTGGCAGCACCCCAGCGAGCAGGTGGTCGCCGGACTCGGCGAATGCCTGAGGCTGTTCACCGAGAGCGGCGACGAGGATGCCGCGGCGATGGTGCTCGCGGCGCGCGCGACCTCTCGCGTGCAGTTCTCCGACCTGGACGTCGACAAGGCCGAGTCCGAGCTGCGAGAGGCGATCGCCCTTCTCCACGAGCGCGGGAACGGCTGGGCCGAGGCGATCACCGAGGTGTCGCTCGGCCGGCTGTGCTGGATGACGGGGCGGACCGACGACGCCCTCACCCACTTCGCGACCGCCTACGGGATCGCCGACGCGGGGGACGACCTGTTCACCAGCTCGGTCGCCGGCAACCTGCGTGCGCGCCTCATGTTCAGCCTGGGCGATGTGGGCGCCGCCGAGGAGTGGTTCGTGCGGACCCTCATGCTGTCGATCCGGCTGCACTACGAAGAGGGCGTCGCATACGGACTCGAGGGGCTGTGCGCGGTCGCAGCCGCGCGCGGCGACGCGTGGCGCGCGGGTGCGCTCGCGACGGCGGCCGAGACGATCCGGCACCGCATCGGGGTGTTCGACGTCGAGGCGTTCACGGTGCATCCCGCCCACCTCGCGCGCGTGCGCGACGAGGATCCGGCCTCGGTCGCGGCGGGCGAGGAGTCGGGCCGCGAGCTCACCCTGACCGAGGCGGTCGCCCTCGCGCTCCCCCGCGTGGACGATCCCGAAGCCGAGGACGCGCTGCGCAGCTGGTGACTCCGGCGCGGCGGCTCGGGGGGATCACACCGGTCGCGCGTGCCGGAAGCGCACCCGGGTGCCCGGGCGCGCCTGCCCCAGCAGGTCGAGCGAGGCATCCGTCGCCACCGCGATGACGGGGTAGCCGCCGGTCACCGGCCCATCGGCGAGCAGGATCGTTGGTCGGCCGCTCGGCGGCACCTGCAGCGCACCCGGCACCATGCCCTCGCTGGGCAGCTCGGCGGTGCGCACGCGCGCGAGCTCGGGGCCGTCGAGGCGGATGCCGACGCGGTCGGCGTCGTTCGTGACGGTCCAGATCGACTCGAACAGCGCGCGCTGCGCCTCGTCGGTGAACCACTCGGCACGCGGGCCGGGAGCCAGCTCGAGTTCGAGCTCGTCGTCGTGCGGCGCGCCCCACGGCGCGATGACCGAAGGCGGCACGTCGTGCTCGGCCGGCCCCGCGAGCGCGACGCGCGCACCCGGGGCGAGCCGCGCGGGACCGAGGCCCGAGAGCACGTCGGTCGACCGCGACTGAAGCGTCGCCGGGCCGCCGATGCCGCCGCGCACCGAGAGGTAGGCGCGCGCGCCGTGCGCGAACCAGTCGATGTTCAGCTCCGTGCCGCGCGGCCACGCGTGGGCGTCGTACGGGTCGACGGGGTCGCCGTCGACGGTGATGGCTCCCCACGCGCCGGCGATCGCGAGCCACAGGTCGCGGTCGGCCGTCGCACGGAATCCGCCCATCGTGACCTCGATCGTCGCGGCGTCCTCGTCGTTGCCGACGAGCCGGTTCGCCGCGCGCAGCGCGGCGCGGTCGAGCGCGCCCGAGTGCGACACGCCCAGGGATGCCGCCCCGCGGCGGCCGAGGTCCTGCACGGTGGCGAGCAGCCCCGGCGCGACGACGGTGAACGCGGCGTCGGCGGCGGCCGGATCGGCCGCGGCCAACGTGCCGGGGTCGGCGGCAGCTGCGCGAGCGGTCGCACGTCGGGACGCGCCGGACTCGCGGAACCGCACACGCGACCCCGGGGCCAGCAGGGCCGGCTGCGCGGCATCCGGGTCGAACAGCACCGCCTCGGTCGTGGCGATCAGCCGCCATCCGCCGGGGGTCTCGCGGGGGTACGCGCCGGTGAAGGCGCCCGCGAGGCCGACCGCCCCCGCCGGAACCCGCGTGCGCGGCGAGTCGAGGCGGGGCACGTCGTACGGCCAGCCGTCGCTCACGAGGTAGCCGAAGCCGGGAGCGAAGCCCGTGAAGGCGACGGTCCACTCCGTGTCACGATGGCGTGCGACGAGGGCGTCGACGTCGACCCCGAGCAGCGCGGCGGTCTCGGCGAGGTCGGGACCGTCGTAGGCGACCGGCACCTCGACCTCGGCGGTGTCCGTCGGGGCATCGCCGACGGACGCCTGTCCGGCGACCTCGGCGATCCACGCGCGCACGGCCGAGACCGGCATCCCGTCCGGGTCGAACGCGATCAGCACGGTGCGGGCGGCGGGCACGACGTCGACGATCCCGTCGGGAGGCGAGGACCGCAGCGCTGCGTGGA
This sequence comes from Actinomycetes bacterium, assembly GCA_030425055.1. GTDB lineage: Bacteria > Actinomycetota > Actinomycetes > Actinomycetales > Microbacteriaceae > Microbacterium. Next base: position 3,961 of record JAUHVN010000123.1, read on the forward strand.
GCGCGAGCACCTCGGGCAGCGAGCCGACCTCGGCGAGCACCGCGCGCTCGCCCATCGGCAGCATCCGCACGTCGATCACCACGGCGCACGCACCTCGACGCCGGTCTCGTCGAGCGCGGCGCGTACGGCGCGGGCCATCGCGACGGCGGCCGCCGAGTCGCCGTGCAGGCACAGCGATGCCGCCGCCGTCTCGACCACCGAGCCGTCCGCGGCCACGACGGTGCCGTCGGCGGCGAGGCGCAGAGCCCGCTCAGCGGCGGCCGCGGGGTCGTCGAGCACGGCACCGGGCTCGCCGCGCGGCACCAGGCGTCCGTCGGCGAGGTAGCCCCGGTCGAGGAAGGCCTCGAGGACGAACGGGATGCCGGCACCCTCCGCCGCATGCGCGACCTCGCCGTGCAGGCCCAGGATCGGCACGGGCCGCCCGACGCGCTCGGACAGGGCGGCGACCGCGCCGACGAGCGCCCCGGCGTGCGCGCGGTCGGCGATCACGGCGTGATACAGCGCGCCGTGCGGCTTGACGTAGCGGACGTCGGCGCCGGCGTCGAGGAGCGATGCGAGCTGGGCGGAGACGGAGGCCGCGAGTTCGGCAGCATCCATCGCCATCGCCGACCGCCCGAAGTTCGCGGGATCGGGGTACGACGGATGCGCGCCGACGGCCACGCCCGTCACCCGTGCCCGGTCGACGGATGCCCGCATCGAGGCGGCGTCGCCCGCGTGCCCGCCGCACGCGATGCTCGCGCTGGAGACCACCGCGAACATGGCCGCGTCATCGGCCGTGGGCACGCCGCCGACCGTCTCGCCGAGGTCGGCGTTGAGATCGATGGCGGGCATGCTCCCACGGTAGACCGCCCGGGCGGCGAGCACCCCGGTTGGAATAATCGGCCGGATGTACGGAAAGCGACTGGAATCCTGGGACAAGGCGATGGAGTGGCCGCTGACCGCGGCCGCGCTGCTCTTCTTCATCGCGTACGGCTTCGAGATCACCGCCGACCTGCGCGGCACCGACGGGCTCATCGCCGAGATCGTCATCACGGTCACGTGGGCGGTGTTCGTCGTCGACTACGTGGTGCGGCTGGTCATCACCGAGAACCGGTGGAGGTGGTTCTATCGGCACCTGCTCGACCTGGCGATCGTCGTGCTGCCGATGCTGCGGCCGCTGCGGCTGATGCGATTCCTCACCGTGCTCGCGATCCTGCAACGCGGCGCGGGCAGCAAGCTGCGCGGTCGGGTCGCGATCTACACGGTCGGCGCGAGCGCGCTCATCATCGTGATCGCCGCGCTCGCGGTGCTCGACGCCGAACAGGCCACCGGCAACATCACCGACTTCGGAGATGCGCTGTGGTGGGCGTTCGTGACCGTGACCACCGTCGGCTACGGCGAGTACTACCCGGTCACCCTGATGGGCCGGCTCATCGCCGTCGGGCTGATGATCGGGGGCATCGCGCTGATCGGCGTGGTCACCGCGACTCTCGCCTCGTGGATCGTGGAGAAGGTGGCCGACGTCGCCGGCGAGGCCCGCGAGAAGGATGCCGCACGGGACGCGGCCACTCAGGAGCACGTCGAGTCGCTGCGGCGCGAGATCCACGAGCTCAAGGATCTGGTGCGCGAGCTGCGGCCGAGCGGGTGACCGCGGCAGCGCCGCTAGCGTAGGAGCATGGCGCGGGCACGGATCGAGCAGACCCCGTCGGCACGGCTGTCCGACGGCACCGAGGCCCGCCTGGTGCCATCGCGCTATGCGCCGGGCTGGGAGCTCGAGGTCGACGGCACGCCCCAGTCGCATGTCGACCTCGACGATCCGACCCACCTGCACTTCGAGTACGTCGGCCGGATGGCGGCGGTGATCGACCGCCTGCGGATGCCCGGTCAGCCGCTCACCGCCGTGCACCTCGGAGCGGGCGCGTTCACGATCCCCCGCTACATCGAGCACACGCGTCCGGGCTCGCGCCAGCAGGTCGTCGAGATCGAGCCGGCACTCGTCGACTTCGTCCGCGAGCACCTGCCGCTGCCGCGCGGCGCTGCGATCCGCGTGCGCATCGGCGACGCGCGCGACGTTCTCGGACGCCTGCCCGCGGGGCTCGTGGGCAATGTCGACCTGCTCGTGTCCGACGTCTACGCCGGCGCCCAGACCCCCGCGCACCTGACGTCGGTCGAGTTCTTCACGAGCGCCGCGCGCGTGCTCGCGCCAGACGGCGTGCTGCTGGTCAACGTCGCCGACGGCGCCGGGCTCGCCTTCGCCCGTCGGCAGGTCGCGACCGTGCGGGCGGTGCTCGAGCACGTCGTGGTGCTCGCCGAGGTGCAGACGCTGAAGGGTCGGCGCTTCGGGAACCTCGTGATCGCGGCATCCCCGTCGCCGCTGCCGACCGACTGGCTGCCGCGGCTCATGGCCGCCGGCCCGCACCCCGCGAAGGTCGCCCAGGGCGCCGAACTCGACGAGTTCACGCGAGGGGCCCGCATCGCCACCGACGTCGACGCGACACCGTCGCCCAAGCCCTCGGCATCCGTCTTCGACCGCTGAGCGCGAGGCCCGAACGCGACTGCTCCACTTCTGTGCGACTGCGCCGCATATCGACGTAGCACTCGCACGAAACAGGAGCACAAGCACCGAGCGGAGCGCGTCGTCCCGCCCGCGGGGCTGGCACCGGGTCTGGCGGGAGCACAGCGGGCACGACACCGCGCAACGCGGCGTGCCGAAGAGCGGATGCCGCGACCGCCGGGGCACACTGGAACGACAGCCGCCTGGAAGGAGTCGACGGTGAGCTACATCCTCGGTTACGACCCGGAGACCCTGCGCGAGAAGGTCGACGTGCGACGCTGCCGTGACCGGCTCGACGAGATCGGAGAGCAGCGCAGCCTGCCCTCGATGCTCGAGCGTGTGTGGCTGCTCAAGGTGCTCGACCGCCTCGACGACGCGATGGTGCTCTCGGAGGAGTCGGTGCGCGTCGCCCGCATGGGCGGCACCCGCAAGGACCTGCTGCGGGCCCGCATCCTGCACGCCACGGTGCTGCAGTACCGCGGCGCGTTCGCCGCCGCCGAGCAGGAGCTCACCACGTGCGCCACCGAGGCCGAGGGACAGGAGTGGAACGCGATCGCGGCGTTCGCCTACCAGCATCGCGGCAAGACCTTCTACGACGCCGGCGACTTCCCTCTCGCACGGGCCGACTTCAAGCGCGCGCTGTTCCTGCGCCAGGAGGCCGGCACTCCCGACGACCAGCTCGAATCGACCCTGCTCGCCATCGACGCGGCCGACCGCCGTCGCGCGACCGCGCCGCTCGCGGGCTGAATGTCGTAGATCCGTTCTAACCTCGCCGCATGTCAGATCCCTCCGACGTCCGCCGCTGGGCGGAGGCCCTCATCACCCTCCACCTCGACGACTCGTGGTCGTTCGGCTTCGACAACGCCAAGCGCCGCGCCGGGCTGTGCGACTACACGCGCAAGCGCATCAGCGTGTCGCGATACCTCGCGGCGCGTCACAGCGACGACGACAACCACCAGACGCTGCTGCACGAGGTCGCGCACGCCCTGGCGGGCCCGGCGGCCGGCCACGGCCCGCGCTGGAAGACCGTCGCGCGCGACCTGGGCTACGTCGGGGGCACGACGCACCGTGGCGAGACGGCTGTCGAACTCGCGCCGTGGGTGGGCACATGCCCCGCCGGGCATGTGGTGTACCGGCACCGCCGAGCGACGCGCCCGACATCGTGCGCGACCTGCGCTCCGCGCTTCGACGAGTCCCACGTGTTCGCCTGGCGCCGGCGCGAGCGAGATTGAAGCAGATAGGCCGCGCAGGACGATCCGCGCGGCCTATCGCTGCAACTTCGACGGGACCCTCTTTCGACGGGACCCTCTACTGCGGGTTGATCACCTTGAGCCGCATGCCGCCCGGGTAGGCGTAGGAGGTCGCCCCGGA
>JAUHVN010000124.1 GCA_030425055.1 Actinomycetes bacterium
CGTCCGAGAGCAGTCGCGCGGTCGTGAGACCCGCGACGCCGGCGCCCACGACGATCGTGTCGACCCGATCCATTCCCGGTCCCTTCCGTGCAGCGTGCCCGCCGTCGAGGCGCTCAGCCGAGCGCGCCGGAGAGCGGTGCGAGCGGCAGCTCGTGCGCGGTCGCGACGCCGGCGTTGACGACATGACCGCTGACGGCGTTCAGGCCGGCCGCGAGTCCGGCATCCGCCCGCAGCGCGTCGGTCCAGCCGCGCCGCGTCACCTGGCGGATGTACGGCAGCGTCGCGTTGGTCAGCGCGGACGTCGACGTGTTGGGCACGGCGCCCGGCATGTTCGCGACGCAGTAGAACACGCTGCCGTGCACCGTGAACGTCGGGTCGGCGTGCGTGGTCGGGTGCGTATCGGCGAAGCATCCGCCCTGGTCGACGGCGATGTCGACGAGCACCGAGCCCGGGCGCATGCGCGCGACCATGTCGTTCGTCACGAGCTTCGGCGCCTTCGCTCCGGGGATGAGCACCGAGCCGATCACGAGGTCGGACGCCGTCACCGCGCGGTCGAGGTCGAGCGGGTTCGACGCCGCGGTCTTGACGCGGCCCTGGAAGTGGTCGTCGAGGTACCGCAGGCGCTGCACGTTGGTGTCGAAGACGGTGACGTCCGCACCCATGCCCACCGCGATGACGGCGGCGTTCGCGCCGGCGACTCCGCCGCCGATGACGGTGACGGCGGCCGGACGGGTTCCGGGCACTCCCGACATGAGCAGGCCGAGACCACCGGCCGAGCGCATGAGCGTCGCGGCACCCACCATCGGGGCGAGCCGGCCCGCGACCTCGCTCATCGGCGCGAGCAGCGGCAGCCCCCCGGTCGCTCCCTGCACGGTCTCGTAGGCGATCGCGGTGACGCCGTCGGCGACGAGCCGCTCGGTGAGCGGGCGGTCGGCGGCCAGGTGCAGGTACGTGAACAGCACCAGATCGTCGCGGAAGTAGCCGTACTCGCTCGCGATCGGCTCCTTGACCTTCAGCAGCAGCTCGGCGCGAGCCCACACCTCGGCGGGGTCGTCCAGCAGGGTCGCGCCGGCGGCGGTGTACTCCTCGTCGGGCATCGACGAGCCCTCGCCCGCGCCGCGCTGCACGAAGACCTCGTGTCCGGCCGCGACGAGGTCGTGCACGCCCGCGGGCGTGAGTGCGACACGGTACTCGTTGTTCTTCACCTCGGTGGGGACGCTGATCCTCATCGTGTGTCCTTTCCGCTCCGCCGTTGGAGCGCTGTCGGCTCCGGGTCGGAGCGCCGCTAGAAGGCCGGGCGGATGGCCCCGACCGCCTGACCGCCGCCCGAGACGGACAGCGGAAGCTTCGTCATGACCTCTGCCACCGCGGACGGTGCGAGGGCGCCGGCGCGCTCGAGCAGACGCACGGCCACCGCCGCCGCCGCGCGTCCCGAGCCGTCGAGCATCTTGAGCGCCGCCGTGGTGCCATCGGGCGCGACCATCACCATGACTCCTTCGGCGCCGGTCTTGGCGAACACGCCCAGCCGTTCGATCGCGATGGTGTCGGGTCGGCCCGGGCCGTCGATCGTCCACGGGTTCGCGCGGACCGCCTCGACGAGGGCGCCGGCGCTGCGGTGGAGCGCGAACGGCGACGTCGTCGACGAGTTGCCGATGCGGTGGATCGCCTTGGCGAGACCGAAGAGCGTCATCGCGTAGATCGGCGCACCGCAGCCGTCGACCGCGGTCGCCGTCACCTTCTCGCCGATGAGCCGTTCGACGACGTCTCGGATGTGCGCCTGGAGCGGATGCTGCGGATCGAGGTAGTCCTCGACGCTCCAGTTCGCCGCGCGGCACGCGAGCAGCATCGCGGCGTGCTTGCCCGAGCAGTTCATCCGGATGCGGGCGGGCTCGGCGTGGTCGCGCACCATCTCGTCACGCGCGGCCTGATCGCCCGGCCACGCGGGAGGGCACCCCAGCGCGTCCTCGCTCAGGCCCGCGGCATCCAGCATGTCGCGAACGACCCCGACGTGGCGGTCGGTGCCCGAGTGACTCGCGGTGGCCAGTCCCAATCGCTCTCCCTCGAGCGCGGCGCCCGCCGAGACGCACGCGAGCGCCTGCAAGGGCTTGAGGCTCGAGCGGGGGAGGATGAGCGCGCCGGTGTCGCCGATCTTCTCGGCGACGGTGCCGTCGGGGGCGATCACGACGGCCGCGCCGCTGTGGCGCGACTCGACGAAGCCGCTGCGCTCGACGACGGCGAGTTCGACCGCCGAGGCTGCGGGGAAGGTCTGCGGCACGGGGCCAGCCTAGCGCCGAGCGGCCGCGCGCCGTCGTGACAGACTGTTGCGCATGTGGGGCGAGCATCGATACTCCGTCCGGACGACCTGGACGGGTGATCGCGGCACCGGCACGTCGGGGTACCGGGACTACGATCGCGCCGTCACGGTGTCGATCGACGGCAAGCCCGACCTGCTCGCCTCGAGCGACAAGCCCTTCCGGGGCGACCCCTCGCGCTGGAACCCCGAGGACCTGCTGCTGGCGGCGCTGAGCGAGTGCCACCTGCTCTCGTACCTGCACGCGTGCGTCGGCGCGGGCGTCGTCGTCGTCGGGTACGAGGATGATGCGACAGGTCTCATGGTCGAGGACGGTCGCGGCGGTGGAGCGTTCCGCGAGGTCGTGCTGCGCCCGACCGTCACCGTCGCCGACCCGTCGATGACGGATGCCGCGACCGCTGCGCATGCCCAGGCGAACGAGTGGTGCTTCATCGCGAACTCGGTGAACTTCCCGGTGCGCCACGAGCCCACGGTGCGGGTGGCCGAGTAGGCGTCTCCCGTCGCGCGTCAGCGTCGTTCGTGGGGCAGGGCCTGCTTGATGCGCTCGATCGTGCCGTGCGCCGGCGCCTCGTTGTACGCGCCCGCCAGCTCCTGACCCGACAGCGCGTGGATGGCCGACATGATGTCGTCGGTGGCCAGACGCCGGGCACGGCCCGAGGTCGCCGGGCCGTGGTGCGACAGGTCGAGGGGAGCGCCGAACCGCACGGTCGCGCGATGCCGCAGCGACGGCATCCTCGCACCCACCGGCATGACCTCGGCGGTGCCGATGAGACCGACCGGCACCACCGGCGCGCCCGTCTGCAGCGCGAGGAACGCGACACCGGTGCGGCCCTTGTAGAGTCGCCCGTCGAGCGACCGGGTGCCCTCGGGGTAGAGGGCGACCGCGCTGCCGTCGTCGAGCAGACGGCGCTGCTGGTCGAGCGCGTCCAGGGCGGCCTGGCCCGCACCGCGCTGCACCGGCACGGCGCCGATCGCGGTGAAGAACCACCGCGATGCCGGCTTGTCGAAGTAGCTCGACTTGGCCAGGAAGTGCACGGGCCGCGGCGCCCCCACCGGGATCGCGATCGAGTCGATGAACGACAGGTGGTTGCTCGCGAGGATCACCGGACCTTCGTGCGGCACGTTCTCGCGTCCCTCGATGTGCGGGCGGTACACGAGCCGGGCGAGCGGTGCCACGACCAGCCGGCCCAGCGCGTACGCGGCCCCCATCCGGGTGGCGGGCTCGGGGTTCGCGTCACCCTCGGATCCCATCCGTCGAGGCTACTCGCGGGTCCATGCCGTCGGAGGCATGGCACGTTCCCAGCCGGGACAGAGGAAAAGTGCGGAAAGATGGACCAACCCCGACTTTCGAATGAGGTTCTCCCGTGCGCTTCCGCTCCGCCGCCGCTCTGTCCGCCGCCGCTCTGACGGCCCTCGTGCTGGCAGGCTGCACCTCGGCCCCCGAACCCTCCGAGTCGCCCGCATCCGCCGACCCCTCGGTGTCGGATGCCGCACTGTGCGAGGCGGTCGCCGACTCGGGTGAGGCGTCCGACGCAGTCACCGTCGAAGGCGCCGCCGGAGAGCCCGCCGAGGTGACGTTCGAGTTCCCCCTCGACATCCCGGCCCTGCAGAGCACCGTGATCGACGAGGGCTCCGGTGAGCCCGTCGAGGCCGGCCAGCTCGTTTCGTACGCCCTCTCGGCGTTCAGCGCCGACACCGGCGAGAAGCTCGGCGACATCGGCTACGGCGAGACGCCTGTGCTGCCCGCGCAGATCTCGGCCGAGAACCCGATCGGCCAGATCATCGGCTGCGCCGCGCCCGGCGCACGGGTGGTCGCGACCTTCCCGCCCTCGGACTCCGCCGGCGGCGAGGTGTACGTCTTCGACTTCCTCGGCGTCGTGCCGAACGCGGCGTGGGGTGAGGAGCAGCCGGCCGTCGACGGCATGCCGACCGTCGAGCTCGCCGAGGACGGCACCCCGTCGGTCACGCTGCCCGACGGCGACATCCCGACCGAGTTCGAGAAGGCGACGCTCAAGGAGGGCGACGGTCAGGTCGTCGAGCCGGGCGACGCCGTGCTCGTGCAGTACCACGGGGTGTCGTGGGACACCGGCGAGGTCTTCGAGCAGAGCTGGGGCGGCCAGCCGTTCACGTTCTCGACGAGCGGCGGCGTCGTGCAGGGCTTCGCCGACGCCGTGCTCGGCGAGACCGTCGGTTCGCAGGTGATCGCGATCCTGCCGCCCGCGGTCGCCTATGGCGAGGGCGAGATCAACGACGCCGACCTGACCGGTCAGACCCTGGTGTTCGTGATCGACATCCTGGGCGTGCAGCCCGAGGCATCCTGACGGATCGGCGCGTCGCGGCATCCGCTGGATAGGCTGAGCGGATGCGGCGCGTCATCGTCCTCGGCTCCACCGGCTCCATCGGAACGCAGGCGCTCGACGTCATCCGCGCCAACCCGCGACGGTTCGACGTCGTCGGGCTCGCCGCCGGCACAGATCGCGATCAGGTCGCCCGCCAGGCCGAGGAGTTCGACGTCGAGCACACCGCGCTCGGTGCCGACGAGGCCGAGCAGCTGGTGCGCGACGTCGACGCCGACGTCGTGCTCAACGGCATCACCGGCTCGGTCGGTCTCGGCCCGACCCTCGCGGCGCTCGAGACCGGACGCACTCTCGCCCTCGCCAACAAGGAGTCGCTCATCGTCGGCGGCGACCTCGTCACGGCGAAGGCGAAGCCCGGCCAGATCGTGCCCGTCGATTCGGAGCACTCCGCGATCGCCCAGGCCCTGCGCTCCGGAGCCCGCAGCGAGGTGCGTCGGCTCGTCCTCACGGCATCCGGGGGACCGTTCCGCGGTCGCGCCCGGCACGAACTCGCCGACGTGACCCCGGTCGAGGCGCTCGCGCATCCGACATGGGACATGGGCCGCGTGGTCACGACGAACTCGGCGACGCTCGTCAACAAGGGACTCGAGGTCATCGAGGCGCACCTGCTGTTCGACGTCGGCTTCGGCGACATCGAAGTGGTGGTGCACCCGCAGTCGATCGTGCACTCGATGGTCGAGTTCATCGACGGATCGACGATCGCCCAGGCGTCGCCCCCCGACATGCGTCTGCCGATCGCGCTCGGCCTCGACTGGCCCGATCGCATCGCCGGCGTCGGACGCCCGCTGGACTGGTCGTCGGCCACGGCGTGGACGTTCGAACCGCTCGACGACGCCGCATTCCCCGCGGTGCGCCTCGCGAAGCAGGTCGGGCGCGCCGGCGGCACCTTCCCCGCCGTGTACAACGCGGCGAACGAGCAGGCCGTCGACGCGTTCCACGACGGGCGCATCGGGTTCCTCGGCATCGTCGAGATCATCGAGCGCGTCGTCGACGCCCACGACGCTCCTGACTCCCTCACGCGCGAGTCGCTCGCGGCGGCCGAGGCGTGGGCGCGCGCTGCCGCCGACCGCGCGATCGTCTCAGCCTCCCAGCGCTGATCGCAGGTCTCTTGGGATCGTTCGCGGGACGCCACTCCCGTGACGCTGGCAGTCTGCCGCGGGCGTGGCATGCCGCACCGGTGACGCATGCCCCGGCGTCGGCCTTCGGCCGGCGCCCCCGCCAGTCCCGATGCCAGCGTCTCCGGCACGGCATCCCCGACCCTCCGATGAGGGGAAGCGGGGTGTCCCTCCCGCGACGCTGGCATCGGGACCGGCGAGAGGCGACCGAAGGGAGCCTCGGGCATGCGTCACGGGAGGGACACCCCGCGAGCCGGTCACGTCCAGGCGGTGGTGGGGTCCGAGAGCGGGGTCTCGTCGTCGGGATAGGGCACCGGCCACGAGGGCTCGGGCACGGGCCAGCCGGCGTCACGCAGGGCGCGGCGGGCGAGCTCGCGCGCCGAGTAGGGGATGCGCTGGCCGCGGATGTCGCGGTAGTCCTGGTGGCCGGGACCCGCCCAGAGGATCGCGTCGCCGTCGCCGACCATCGAGACCGCCTCGAGGATCGCGCGCTCGGGCGGTGAGAACTCGTGGATGTCGCCGTCGGGGCGAGCCGCGCGCGCACCCGCGAGCAGAGTGTCGCGGATCTGCTCGGGGTTCTCCTTGCGGGGGTGGTGGTCGGTGATGATGAGGATGTCGCTGCCCTCGACCGCGGTGCGACCCATGTCGAGCCGCTTGGTGGCGTCGCGGTCGCCGTCGGCGCCGACGAGCATCAGCACGGTGCCGGGCGTGACGCGCCGAACGGCGGCGAGGGTCTTCTCGAAGGCATCCGGCGTATGACCGAAGTCCACGTAGACGGCGGGCCCGCGATCGCCGGAGACCAGCTGCGTGCGACCGGGCAGGTGGGCGTCGATGCGTCCGCCGTCGAGAGCGCCGGTGATGCGCTCCCAGGCGTATCCGGCCTCGAGGATCATGACGATGGCCAGGCCGGCGTTCGCCGCCATGTGCGGCCCGATCACCGGTACCACGGTGGTCAGCGACCGGCCGTCGGCCGCCGACAGGGTGAACTCGGTGCCCGAGGGGCGCTCGTCGAGGATCGTCACCGTCCAGTCGGCGGCGACGGCGGGGTCGACCGCGATCGCGGGGGTGGCGATCGTGACGAACGGCACCTCGCAGCGTTCGGCGACCTCGGCGCCGGGCTCCGAGTCGAGGCAGATGACCGCACGGCGTGAGCGGTCCGGCCGGAAGAACGGGATCTTCGCCTCGAAGTACTCGCGCATGTCGGCGTAGTCGTCGAGATGGTCGTGGGTGAGGTTGGTGAACCCGGCGACGTCGAAGACGATGCCATCGACGCGCTGGCGGCTGATGGCCTGCGCGCTCACCTCGACCGCGACCGCTTCGACCCCGCGCTCGCGCATGAGCGCGAACAGCGCGTGCATCTCGTAGGCCTCGGGGGTGGTGAGACGCGACACGACGACCTGGCCGGCGATGTGCCGCTCGGCCGTCGACGACAGTCCGGTCGTGACGCCCATCTGCGACAGGATGCCCTCGAGCAGGTGCGACACGCTCGTCTTGCCGTTTGTGCCGGTGGTTCCCAGCAGCAGCGGCAGGTCGTCGTCGCGCCCGGTGCCGTACACCCAGGCCGACAGGTCGCCGATGATCCCCCGAGGGTAGTCGACGACCACGACAGGCAGGCCGCTCGCCGCGGCGACATCCGCGCCTTCGAGGTCGGTCACGACCGCGACCGCGCCCAACTCTGCCGCCTTCCGGGCGAACTCGGCGCCGTGGCGCAGTGCGCCGCGTGCCGCGACGAACACGTCGCCGGCGCGCAGATCCGCGGTGGCGAGGGTGACCCCGGTGAGCTCGACGCCGGTCGCGTCGCCCCGCAGTTCGCCGCCGAAGCGACCGACGAGGTCCTCGAGCCGTCGTCGGGGCGGGGTCTGGGGGCGCAGAACCGGGGGGAGGTTCGCGGATGGATCGCTCAGCATGGCGTTCCATCTTCTCACCCGGACAGCGGATCGCCGTCGTCCCGGGGCCCGGTGGGACGACGGCGATCCTCCGGCGCTCCCCACGGCGCCGGATCGGGTCAGCTCCTGCGGGTGCGCCAGAGCGCGACGCCGAGCGCCGCGAGGCCGGCGACCAGGCCTCCC
>JAUHVN010000125.1 GCA_030425055.1 Actinomycetes bacterium
ACACGCCCATCACCAGCAGGATCAACCCTGACAGGAAGGCCAGCGTGATCGCCGCCCCCATGCCCTTGGCGGGGCCGGTGATCACGGCGATCCGGCGATGGCCGAGCTCGATGAGGTGGCGGGTGGCGACGAGACCGCCGGTCCAATTCGCCGAGCCGACCGAGGGCACGTCCGGCGCCGGGTCGCCCGCCGGGTCGACGATGACCACCGGCATCCCGCGCGAGCGCAGCTTCTCGCGCTGGGCCGCGGCGATCTCCGAGAAGACGAGCACGACACCCGCGGGTCGCCGTCGCAGCACGCCGTCGATCCAGTCGGGCGACGGCGAATGGCGGTCGCCCGACACGGTCAGTACGACCGACATGCCGGCCGCGTGGGCGACCTCCTCGACGCCCTCGATGACCTCCATCGACCAGCTCGGCTCGAGCTCGTGGAAGACGAGCTCGACGAATTCGGACTGCCGCTGCGCGTTGCGCCGGGTGTAGCCGTGGCGGTTCAGGTGCTCCTCGAGGCGTGCGCGCGTCGCCGGCGCGACGTCGGTGCGGCCGTTGAGCACCTTCGACATCGTCGCGATCGAGACCCCCGCCTCGGCCGCGATCTCGGCGAGGGTGATCCGTCCGTCCTCCGACATGTTCCGATGATATCGGCGACAGTTTCGAACGACGGATGCCGCAGTGGACGAGGCATCCGATCTGGTATAGGTTGTTAACCGCAACATTTCCGCAAAGGAGCGCCATGCCCACTCCCACTCCCGCCGACAAGTTCTCGTTCGGCCTCTGGACCATCGGCTATAACGGCACCGACCCGTTCGGCGGACCGACCCGGCACGCGCTCGACGTCGTGCACGCGGTCGAGAAGCTCGCCGAGCTCGGCGCGTACGGCCTGACCTTCCACGACGACGACCTGTTCGCGTTCGGCTCGACCGACGCGCACCGGCAGTCCCAGATCGACCGCCTGAAGGGCGCGCTCGCCGACACCGGCCTCATCGTGCCGATGGTGACCACCAACCTGTTCTCGGCCCCCGTCTTCAAGGACGGCGGCTTCACCTCGAACGACCGCCAGGTGCGCCGCTACGCGCTGCGCAAGGTCTTCCGCCAGCTCGACCTCGGCGCCGAGCTGGGCGCGAAGACGTTCGTGATGTGGGGCGGCCGCGAAGGCGCCGAGTACGACTCGGCTAAGGACATCCGCGCCGCGCTCGAGCGGTACCGCGAGGCCGTCAACCTGCTCGGCGACTACGTCACCGACAAGGGCTACGACATCCGGTTCGCGATCGAGCCGAAGCCCAACGAGCCGCGCGGCGACATCCTGCTGCCCACGCTCGGGCACGCGATCGCGTTCATCGACTCGCTCGAGCGGCCCGAACTCGTCGGCTTGAACCCCGAGGTGGGGCATGAGCAGATGGCGGGCCTGAACTTCGCCGCGGGCATCGCGCAGGCGCTGTACCACGGCAAGCTCTTCCACATCGACCTCAACGGCCAGCGCGGCATCAAGTACGACCAGGACCTCGTGTTCGGCCACGGCGACTTGCACAACGCGTTCGCGCTCGTCGATCTGCTCGAGAACGGCGGCCCCGGCGGGGTTCCGGCCTACGAGGGTCCCCGCCACTTCGACTACAAGCCCAGTCGCACCGAGGACGAGACCGGTGTGTGGGAGTCGGCCGCCGCCAACATGCGCACCTACCTGCTGCTCAAGGAGCGCGCGGCTGCCTTCCGCGCCGACCCCGAGGTGCAGGAGGCACTCGCGGCCGCCAAGGTCGACGAGCTGTCGGTGCCGACGCTGGGCGACGGCGAGTCGTACGACGACTTCCTCGCCGACCGCTCGGCCTTCGAGGACTTCGACGCCGACGCGTACCTCGGCGGCAAGGGCTTCGGCTTCGTGCGCCTGCAGCAGCTGGCCACCGAGCACCTGCTGGGCGCGCGCGGCTGACGCCGCGGCATCCGTGTCCCACTCTCGGCACGCCTTGTCCCGGATCCGGTTCAACCGGAGGGCCCTGAGCCGCCGGAAGTGGGACACGGCCGGTCACAAGGAGGCGCCATGGCGCTCGTGATGGGGGTCGACTCGTCGACCCAGTCGTGCAAGGTCGTGATCGCGGACGCTTCGTCGGCGCTCAGCGCGAGCGGCGCGAACCCGGGCATCGTGGTCCGCGCGGGCCGCGGAGTCCACCCCGACGGCACCGAGGTCGACCCCGACGCATGGTGGGACGCGCTGCAGCAGGCCATCGCCGCCGCCGGCGGGCTCGACGACGTCGATGCCTGGGCGATCGGCGGCCAGCAGCACGGCATGGTGGTCCTCGACGCCGACGGCCGCGTCATCCGGCCGGCGCTGCTGTGGAACGACACCCGTTCGGCGGGGGCCGCGGCCGACCTGATCGCCGAGTTCGGCGCGGCCGACCTCGCGCAGCGCACCGGCCTCGTGCCGGTGGCATCCTTCACGATCACGAAGCTCCGCTGGCTGCGCGACCACGAGCCCGACCACGCGGCGCGCGTCGCCGCCGTCGCGCTGCCGCACGACTGGCTCACGTGGCGGCTGCGCGGCTTCGGCCCCGCCGACGAGTCGCCGCGCGGGCCCGTGCTCGACGAGCTCGTCACCGATCGGTCGGATGCCTCGGGCACCGGCTACTGGAACCCCGAGACCGGCGGTTACGACCGCGATCTGCTCGCCGCCGCCCTCGGTCACGATGCGGTGCTGCCGCGCGTGCTCGGACCCGACGAGTGGGTGACGGATGCCGACGGCCGCCGCGTCGGACCGGGCGCGGGTGACAACGCCGGCGCCGCCCTCGGCCTCGGCGCGGGGCCCGGTGACGTCGTCGTCTCGATCGGCACGAGCGGCACGGTCTTCGCGGTGAGCGAGCACCGCACGATCGACCCGACCGGCACGGTGGCCGGCTTCGCCGACTGCACCGGCCGCTTCCTGCCGCTGGTCGCGACCCTCAACGCCGCGCGCGTGCTCGACGCCATCGCGCGGCTGCTCGACGTCGACCACACCGAGCTCAGCCGGCTCGCGCTCGCCGCGGCATCCGGTGCCGGCGGCCTGGCGCTGCAGCCGTACTTCGAGGGCGAGCGCACGCCGAACCTTCCGGATGCCACGGCCACCCTCAGCGGCATGACCCTCGCTTCGACGACGCGCGAGAACCTCGCGCGCGCCGCCGTCGAGGGCATGCTCGCCGGCCTCGGCGCCGGGCTCGACGCGCTGCGCGACCTCGACGTGCCGCTGCGCCGAGCGCTGCTGATCGGCGGCGGCGCGCAGTCCGAGGCGGTGCGGGCGATCGCCCCGGATGTGCTCGGGATGCCGGTCGAGGTGCCGCCGCCGGGCGAGTACGTCGCGGTCGGCGCCGCGCGGCAGGCTTCACAGGTGCTTGCTAGTTCCGCTTCCTAGCCTGGAGCGCATGCCGACTCCCGCGTCGCCCGCGTCCGTCATCCCGCCCGACGAGCTCGAGATCCGGGTGTCGCCGGCCGAGCTGAGGGAGCTGCGCGATGAGCTGCAGCGGTTCCTCATGGAGTACCGCTTCGGGCTGCGCGAGATCGAGACGAAGGTCGAGATCCTGCGCGAGGAGTTCCAGCTCGTGCACGACTACAACCCGATCGAGCACGTCTCCAGCCGCGTGAAGTCGCCCGACAGCCTCGTCGAGAAGGTGCAGCGCAAAGGCATCGACGGCGATCTGCCCTCGATCCGCGCGGCGATCACCGACATCGCCGGCATGCGCGTGACGTGCAGCTTCGTCGCCGACGCCTACCGCCTCTTCGATCTGCTCGTCGCGCAGGACGACGTGCGCCTGGTGCAGGTCAAGGACTACATCGCCGAGCCCAAGGCGAACGGCTACAAGAGCCTGCACGCGATCGTCGAAGTGCCCGTCTTCCTCTCGACCGGTCGCATCGACGTGCCCGTCGAGGTGCAGTTCCGCACGATCGCGATGGACTTCTGGGCGAGCCTCGAGCACAAGATCTACTACAAGTACGACGCGCACGTGCCGGGTGACCTGCTCGCCAGCCTGACGGATGCCGCCGATGCCGCGGCAGAGCTCGACGAGCGCATGGAGCGCCTGCACCGCGAGATCCGCGGCGGTTCCGCCACGCCGCCGACCCCCGGCACGTCGCGCGTCCTGCGCGCCTGACGGCAGGCGGGCACCCCCACCGCTCGCCCGGGCGGCCGGGCGACTCGGGTAGCATCCCAGCCATGGCGGACGGCGGCCTGCTCGAACGCGCCCGCGCGGACTACCGCGCGCGGCGCTGGCAGGACGCGCGGGATGCGTACGCGGAACTCGAGACCGCACTCGATCCCGACGACCTGCGCCGGTACGCCGAGACGCAGTGGTGGCTCGGCGAGATCGATGCGTGCCTGCGTCTGCTCGACGCGGCCATCCGGCTCCTGCCCACCGACGCGGAGAAGACCGCCGAGCTCGCGCTGGTCATCGCGCTCGTCCGCTACACGCGCGGCGATGCGACCATGGGGGCGGCGTGGGTCCGTCGCGCGGCCCGCATCCTCGCCGCGCATCCCGACTCCGTGCAGCACATCTACCTCATCTATTCCCGAGCGGGAATGGGACTCGACGACTCGGGTGTCCTGTGGTCGACGGACGCGGCAGACCGGGCCGCAGCCGTGGCCGCACGCCTCGGGCGGGCCGATGCCGATGCCCTGAGTCTCGTTGTCGCGGGCATGCGGGCGCTGCGGGAGGGCGAGGTCTCCGAAGCGTTCGACCGGCTCGACGACGCGATGCTGCACGTCGTCGCCGGTGACGTGCCGCCGATCTGGGCGAGCGACGTTCTGTGCACCACGATCCACGCGTGCGACGAGGTCGCCGACTTCCGTCGGATGGATGCCTGGACGCGGGCCACCGAAGAGTGGAGCGCCGCCAACGGGGCGCCGCCGGTGTACACGGGCGTGTGCCGCGTCCATCGGCTCGAGCTGCAGTCGGCCGGCGGCGACTGGCCGCGCATCGAGGGTGAGCTCGAGTCGGTGTGCGAGGCCATCGCGGCGACGGATGCGTGGATCGCCGGCACCGGGTGGTACCAGCTCGGCGAGCTGCGGCGGCTGCGCGGTGACGGAGTCGGGGCGCGGGTGGCCTACGGGCAGGCCCGCGTGCGTGGGATCGAGCCCCTTCCGGGGGCGGCGCTGCTCGACCTGCAGGACGGTCGCGCCGACCGCGCGTGGACGATGCTCACGAGTGCGCTCGCGCCGGGCGACGCGCTGCGTCGCTCGAGACTGCTGCGTGCAGCCGTCGAGGTCGCCCTCGCGGGAGGACGACGCGCGGACGCCGGTGTGCTGAGCGAGGAGCTCGATGCGGCGGCGACGCGTTTCGGCAGCGACGGGCTGAAGGCCTGGGCCGCGCAGGCGCGTGCGATGGTCGGGCTCGCGGACGGCGACGGTCCGGGTGCGGTCGAGGCCGCGAACGAGGCGCTCGAGCTGTTCCGCCGCCTCGGGCGCCGCTGGGATCAGGCGCACGTCCTCACCGCCTCGGCCCGCGCGTTCGAGCTGTGCGCCGATCACGACGCGGCCGCCGGGGCGCGGATCCGTGCACACGAGATCCTCGAAGACCTCGGTGCCGCGCCGATCGTGATCCATCTCCCCGACGACGAGGACGACGTGCTCACGGCGCGCGAGCGCGAAGTGATCGCGCTGGTGGCGGAGGGGCATCCGAATCGGCGCATCGCGCAGGAGCTCGTCATCAGCGAGAAGACGGTCGGCCGTCATCTCGCGAACATCTACATCAAGCTCGGCGTCTCGACGCGCACCGCGGCATCGGCGTGGTGGCACGCGCACAGCGCGCGCAGCCGTCGCTGACGAACCGATCGGCGACGGGCGTCCGACCCGTCTGCATCGAATGATGCAGATGCGCCTCGGCAAGATGCACTGTTCTCCCGACGCGGCCGATGCCGGCCGATTCGTAGCGTCGCAGCATACGGAATCCACCGAAGGAGAGAACGATGTCCACCATCACCGATGCGCCCGTGGCCGAGGAAGCCGCCGGGCAGCACGAGCCGGATGCCGCGGCCGACGCCTTCGCCGAGCGCGTGATGACCGCCGGCCTCGGCTGGTTCGAGCTCATGTCGATCCACCTCGGCTCGCAGCTGGGCTGGTACGCCGAACTGGACAGGTCCGAGGGGCTCACGCCTGCGGAACTGGCCGGCGCGACCTCGACCAGCGCCCGCTACGCGCGGGAATGGCTCGAACACCAGACCGTGAGCGGGATCGTCCTGGTCGACGACCCCGATCGGGTCGACCGCCGGTACCGCCTCGCCCCCGGCGTCTCGACCGTGCTGCTCGACACGTCGAGCCTGTCGTACCTCGAGCCGCTGGCGCGGTTCGCGGCGGCGGTGGCGGGGGCCACCGACCGCATCATCGACGCGTACCGCACCGATGGGGGCGTGAGCTGGGACGAGCTCGGACGCCATGCGCGCGAGGCGCAGGCCGATATGAACCGCCCGTGGTTCGACGGCATGCCGGCGCTGCTGGCGGATCTGCCGCACGTCGAGGCCGCCCTGTCGACTCCGGGCGCTCGCATCGCCGACGTGGGATGCGGTGCTGGGTGGTCGGCGATCGCCCTCGCGCAGCGGCACCCCCACCTTCAGGTGGTCGGTGTCGACGTCGACGCGCCGTCGATCGAGCTGGCGCGTGCCAACGCCGAAGCGCAGGGCGTGGCCGACCGCGTCGCCTTCATCGAAGCGGATGCGGCTCAGCTGGCCGGGCTCGGACCCTTCGACGCGGTCTTCGCGTTCGAGTGCATCCACGACATGCCCGATCCGGTCGCGGTGCTCGGCGCGATGCGCGAAGCCGCGAAGGACGGCGCACCGGCGATCGTGATGGACGAGGCCACAGCCGAGCGCTTCACCCCCGACGCCGGCGAACTCGAGCAGCTGCTGTACGGACTGAGCCTGTTCGTGTGCCTGCCCGACGGGAAGTCCACGCGACCGAGCGTCGAGACGGGCACCGTCATGCGCCCCGCCACGCTGCGGACGTACGCCCGCAGCGCGGGATGGTCCGACGTGCGCACCGTCATCCCCGAGTTCGGGCTCTGGCGCTTCTACGAGCTCACGTGAGCCCCCGCATCCGCCCATTCCCGCACATCACGCGCGAGAATGGGCGGATGCCGCAGCCCGCCGACGACGCCGACGCGCTCGACGCGATCGCCGCCGAGCTGTACGCCGTCGTGCCGGCCGAGTTCACCACCGCGCGCAACAGCGGGGCGGCGCTCGCCGACCCCGCGCTCGCCAAGCGGGTGAAGGCCCTGCGCAAACCCGTCGTGGCCGCGTGGACCGTCGACCTGCTCGCGAGAGAGGGGCAGCTGGGCGACGCCCTCGACCTCGCGGCGGCGCTGCGCGAAGCGCAGGACGACCTCGACGCCGCCGAGCTCGCGCGGCTGGGCCGTCAGCGTCGCCAGCTGGTGGCCGCGCTGGCGGCGCAGGCGGTCGACCTCGCCGCCGATCGCGGCGTGACGGTGAGCGCCGCGGGTGCCGAAGACGTCCGCAAGACCATCAACGCCGCGGTGATGGATGCCGCCGCCGCGGCGGCCGTCATGACGGCGCGGCTCGTCGCACCGCTCGAGGCCGGCGCGATCGACGACGAGACGCTCGCCGCCGCTGTCGGCGGATCCGTGCCGGGCGTCGTCGCGGCGCCGCCGGCCGACGACCTCGCCGAGCGTCGGGCGCGCAAGGCCGCCGAGAAGGCGGCGCGCGAGGCTGAGCGCGCCGCGAACGAGGCCGAGCGCGAGCACGGCAAGATCGTCGCGCGGCGCGACACCGCACGGGAGCGCGTCGACCACCTGCGCGAACGCATCTACGACCTGCGGAGAGACCTCGCCCGCCTGGAGTC
>JAUHVN010000126.1 GCA_030425055.1 Actinomycetes bacterium
GATGCCGCCGACCGAGCCCTCGATCGGCTTCGGCTACATCCGCAAGGGGGCCGAGCTCATCGTCGACGGCGCGCCGGAGGCATCCCTCGTCGCCAGCTTCGTCGAGAAGCCCGACCTCGAGACGGCCAAGGAGTACTTCGCCGACCGCACCTACCTGTGGAACGCCGGCATGTTCATCTCGAGAGCCGACGTCCTGCTCGGTGAGATCGCCGAGCAGGAGCCCCAGCTCTACGCGGGCCTGATGGACCTCGCCGAGGCGTGGGACGACCGCGAGCAGCGGGGGCCGGTCGTCGACCGCGTGTGGCCGACCCTCACGAAGGTGGCCATCGACTACTCGGTCGCCGAGCCCGCGGCGCAGCGGGGCAGGCTCGCCGTCGTGCCCGGCCACTTCGACTGGGACGACGTCGGCGACTTCGCGAGCCTGGCCAAGCTCAACTCGCATGGCCGCAAGAACGACCTCGCGATCCTGGGCGAGAACGCCCGCATCCTCTCGGATGCCGCCAGCGGCATCGTCGTGAGCCAGACCGACCGCGTCATCAGCCTCATCGGCGTGCGCGACATCGTCGTGGTCGACACCGAGGACGCGCTGCTGGTGACCACGAGCGAGCACGCGCAGCGCGTGAAGGGCGTCGTGGACGCCCTCAAGCTCACGGGTCGGGGCGACGTCCTCTGATACGGACGTATTGCGGCTTTGTAACCATTCGTGCGCACGACCGCTCTCGACATGCGTCGCGGGCGTCACACGGGGTAACTTCTCACACGGCGCCCGCGAAGTCCGCGGGTTTCTTCCCTTTGCACGTGGAGGCACAGTGACCACCATCTCGACCCGCAAGCGGCTGCTCGCCGGCCTCGTCGCCGCGACCACCGCCGTCGCCCTCGCCGGCTGCGCGTCGGCGCCCGAAGCCACCCCGACCGAGACCGAGGCCGGTGGCGGCGCCATCGACGGCTTCATGCCGTGCATGGTCTCCGACGCGGGCGGTTTCGACGACAAGTCGTTCAACCAGCTCGGCTACGAGGGCCTGGAGCGCGCCGCCGATGAGCTCGGCGTCGACTTCCTCGCCGTCGAGTCCAGCTCGGAGTCGGACTACGCGCCGAACCTGACGAGCCTCGTCGACCAGGGCTGCACGCTCATCATCACCGTCGGCTTCGCGCTCGCGTCGGCCGCCGGCGAGTCCGCCGCGCAGAACCCCGACGTCGAGTACGTCTCGATCGACGACGTCGTGGACAACGACTTCGACGGCACGACCGACTCGCCCAACATCAAGCCGATCATCTTCGACACCGCGCAGGCCGCGTTCCTCGCCGGCTACGCCTCGGCGTCGTACTCGACGGCCAAGAAGGTGGGCACCTTCGGTGGCATGAACTTCCCGACCGTCTCGATCTTCATGGACGGCTTCAAGCAGGGTGTCGAGTACTGGAACGCCGAGATGGGCGACAGCGTCGAGGTCCTCGGCTGGGACGGCACCGACGGTGTCTTCACCGGTGGCTTCGAGGCCAACCAGGACGCGATCAACGCCGCGCAGGGCCTCGTCGACCAGGGTGTCGACGTGCTGCTGCCGGTCGGTGGCCCGATCTACCAGAGCGCCGCTTCGGTGATCCGCTCGTCGGGTCGTGACATCGCGCTGCTCGGTGTCGACGCCGACGTGTTCGAGACCGACCCGAGCGTCGGCGACCTCCTGCTCACCTCCATCCGCAAGCTCATCGACGTCGGCGTGTACGACGCGGTGACCGCGGCCGGCATGGGCGAGTTCGACGCCACCCCGTTCGTGGGCACGCTCGAGAACGAGGGCGTGGGCCTCGCACCGTTCCACGACTTCGAGTCGCTCGTCTCGCCCGACCTGCAGGGTGAGCTCGACGCGATCGCCGCGGGCATCATCGACGGGTCGATCCCCGTGACGTCCTACCTGGCGGAGTAAGTCTCCATCACCACCTGAGGGCGGTCGGCGAAAGCCGGCCGCCCTCAGCGTGTCCCGGGCGCGTGGTGTTCGGTTGTCAGGGGAGAGGGAAGAGGTATAACATCAGACCGCATCGGCTGATCCGAACAGTCGTGCCCCTCGACACAGACAAGGACGTCAGTGATGACACGCACACCCGCCTTCGCGACCTTCGCGGCGCTCGCCGCGGTGACCGCCGCCGTCCTCTCGGGCTGCGCGAGCGCTCCTGACGAGAGCGCACCCACCGCGGCCGGAATCGACTTCGAGCCTTGCGCCGTCGCCGACCTGACCGGGTTCGATGACCGCGACTTCAACCAGCTCACCTATGAAGGCGTCGAGGCGGCCGCTGACCAGCTGGGCGTCGACGCCCGCGGCGCCGAGCCCGCGACCGAGGACCAGTACGACGGCAGCATCAACGCCCTGGTCGCCGAGGGCTGCGACTTCATCGTCACCGTCGGCTTCGCGTTGGCGAACGCCACGCGCGACGTGGCGCAGGTCTCCACCGACGTCGACTTCGCGCTCATCGACAGCGTGGTCACCGACGACGACTTCGCCGTGATCGAGCTCGACAACGTCAAGCCCGTCCTCTTCGACACCGCCCAGGCGGCCGCGCTGGCCGGCTATCTCGCCGCAGGCACGTCCGAGACCGGGGTAGTGGGCGTCTTCGGCGGGATGCCGTTCCCGTCCGTCACCGTGTTCCTCGACGGCTTCGTCGACGGCGTCGCCTACTACAACGAGGTGCACGACACGTCGGTGACGGTGCTCGGCTGGGACAAGAACGCCCAGAACGGGCTGTTCGTCGGCAACTTCGACGACCAGATCGCGGCGCGCACGATCACCGATGCGCTCCTCGATCAGCAGGCCGACGTCATCATGCCCGTCGCAGGCACGCTCGTCGAGGCCTCGGGGACGGCTATCCGCGAGCGTGACGCATCGGCGGCCCTCATCGGCGTCAACAGCGACGCCTACGTCGCCGTGCCGTCGCTGGCAGATCTGTTCCTCACGAGCGTCATGAAGAACCTCACCACCGCGGCCGAAGAGGTCACCCTGGAAGCCGCTGCCGGAGAGTTCTCGAACACGCCGTACGTCGGCACGCTCGAGAACGAGGGAGTCGCGATCGCGCCGCTGCACGACTGGGAGTCGGTGGTCGACCCGGCGCTGTGGGATGAGGTGCAGCAGCTGCAGACCGACATCATCGACGGCTCGTTCGTCGTCGAGTCGCCGTCGTCGCCGCAGGCGTGACCGGCACCGCCCCACGAACGCCACGACTGAGAAGAGAGAGTACATGAGCACCATCGTCGACAAGAGCGCCGTCGGCGTCTCCGAGCGGCAGTTCCACATCGGCATCGCACCGGGCGAGGTGTCGACCGTGGCCCTGCTTCCCGGTGACCCGTTCCGCGTGCCGCTCATCGCCGAGTTCCTGACCGACGTGAAGACGGTCGCGCACAACCGCGAGCACCTCACGATGACCGGGTACTACAAGGGCCGCCACATCACGGCGACGTCGACGGGCATGGGATGCCCGTCCACCGCGATCGCGGTCGAGGAGCTCATCCGCGTCGGTGTCACGTCGTTCATCCGGGTCGGCTCGTCGGCCGGACTGCAGGAGGGCGTGCGTCCCGGCGATCTGCTCGTCAGCGAGGCGTCGCTGCGCAACGACGGCACGACGGCGGCCTACGCACGTGTCGGCTACCCGGCGGTCCCCGACCTCGAGATCACGGCCGAACTCGCGCGTGTGGCTCGCGAGCTGACCGCCGGCACCGAGGCATCCGTCCACACCGGCATCAGCGTGAGCGACGACGCGTTCTACGCCGAGACGCCCGAGTGGATCTCGGAGCTGCACGACCTGGGCATCCTCAACGTCGAGATGGAGGCGTCGGCGCTCTACGTGGTCGCACGCCTGCGCGGCGTGCGCGCGGGCATGATCTGCTCGACCTCGAGCAATCTCTACGACGGAGCCAGCCTGTACTCCGGCACGGCCGATGCACTGAAGGCGGGGTGGCGCCGCAGCATCGAAGCGGCGCTCGAGACCGCCGTCAGCCTCGAGCTGTAGTCGGATGCTCGTCAACCTGCACACGCATCTCGAGGGACGCATTCGCCCCTCGACAGCCGCGGAGCTCGCCGCTGAAGCGGGGGTGCTCGAACCGGACGGTGGGTGGGAGCGGGCACTCGAACTGGAGGGGCCGGCCGACCTGACCGTCTACCTGGCGAAGGTCGCGGCGAGCTACCCTCTGCTGCGCAGTCCTCACGCGCTCGAGCGCGTCGCGCGCGAAGCGGTCGAGGACGCCGCGGCGTCGGGCCAGGACTATCTCGAGGTCCGCTTCGGTCCCGCGACGCACGTTGACACCGAGCACGGACTCGACGACGCGATCGCCGCCGTCGCCCGCGGACTCGCAGACGGTGCAGCCACGTCGGGCACCGCGGCGGGCGCCGTCGTCGCGGCGCTGCGGCATCACGACGCAGACACGAACGTGCGGGTCGCGCATGCCGCCGCGCGGCACGCGGGGTCGGGAGTCGTCGGGTTCGACCTCGCCGGCGACGAGCTGCGGCATCCCGACATCGCGCCGTACGCGTCGGCGTTCCAGGTGGCGCGCGCCGCCGGTCTCGGTCTGACGTGCCACGCCGCCGAGGCGGCTCCCGCGGCAGCTGTGCGCGACGCGGTCGACCTGCTCGGCGCAACCCGGATCGGCCACGGAGCCCACATGGCCGACGACGAGGAGGTCGTGCGATGGGCGGCCGGAGAAGGCGTGATCGTCGAGATCTGCCCGACGTCGAATTGGTATACCGGGGCGATCGCCGCGATCGAGCGGCATCCGTCCGTGCGTCTTCGCGAGGTCGGTGTGCCGCTGGTCCTGGGCGACGACAACCCCGTTCAGACCGGGAGCGACCTCGCCGCCGAGCGGGTGCTGCTGGCGGAGCGCCTCGGGTGGGGGAGCGGCGACCTGCGCCGGCTCGACCAGGTCAGCGTGGAGGCGGCCTTCGCCGAACCCAGCGTCCGCTCTCGGCTGCGGGCTACGCTCCGGTCGACTGCTTGACGACGAGATGACCGATCGAAGGGACCACGGCGCACTTGGCGAGATAGAGGGTTCGGCCCTCGCTCTGCGCCGTCTGCGTGAGAACGAGCACCGGCGAGGTCGGGCTCACGCCGAGCTGACGTGCCCGGGTGGCGCCGGCGAGGTTGACGTCGAAACCGCACGACCCGGTGGTGACGGTGAGGCCGCCATCGAGGAGCTCGCGGAACAGTGTCCGGTCGCTCGTGTCCCCGCTGTCGACGATGCGCTCCAGCGCACGACCGAGCACCGAGTCGTCGTCGGCGGGCAGGTACTCCTGGATCAGCGCGATCGGCGTGCCGTCCTGCTCGATGATCGCCTCGCGGAACCACATCTGCTGACCGTCGCGCATCGACAGGTGGTCGGAGGCGAAGTCGGTCGTCTCCTGTCGATCCAGCACCGTGGTGCGCACGTGGACATCGGCATCGGAGCGGGTGAGCGCGAGATCCAGCGGCCGGAGCAGCTCGAGTCCGGGCAGCGACGCGTTCTCGGCGACGAATCGTCCCACTCCGCGTCGCGTGCGGATGAGACCGTCCTCCTCGAGCAGCATGAGCGCCTCGCGGACGACCGTGCGACTCACGTTGAGCGACGTCGCCAGCTCGGTCTCTCGGGGAAGCGCGCTGCCGAGGGCGAACACCCCGGCGCGGATGCCCTGCGAGATGCGCGAGTACACGGCCACGCGCAGCGGCACCCCCGGCGAGGTCAGCAGCGGCGTCTCGAGGTAGCGCGTCGACGACGTGGTCACCGGTCACCCTCCCGTGCGCGCCGCGCCGCGGACCGGCGCGAAGGACGCTTCAGCAGGCCACCGTATCGCAGTGAGGGACAAGGGATCCCGACATGAGCGTTCGCGCACGCTCCAACCGCCCGGGTGGGACGGGCCTCATGCTCGCTCTGGTCGCGACGGTGCTCAGCTACCAGCTCAACGCGACGATGGTAGGCCCGCTGCTGCCGCTCATCGCGAGCGAAGCCGATGTCGGCGTCGATGCCGCATCGGCGGTTATGGCGGTGTTCTTCGCCGCGAGCGCGGTCGGCGGCGTAGTGTTCGCGCGCTGGAGCGACTCGGTCGGTCGCCGGCGCGCGCTCGCGGTGGTGCTCGCGTTCGTCGCCGCCGGAACGGTCGTGTGCGCGCTCGCTCCTTCGCTTCCCGTGCTCGTGGCGGGCCGCGCGCTGCAGGGCCTCGGCGCGGCCGTGTTCCCGCTGTCGTACCTGATCGTGCACGAACACCTGTCGCCGCGACTCTTCGGCGCAGGCGTCGGAATCCTCACCGCGTGCAACGGGGGTGTCCTCGGCCTCGACGGCGTGCTCGGCGGCGTCGTCGCGGCATCCGCCGGCTCGCGGAGCGTGTTCTGGCTGCTGCTGGTGCTCGCGACAGCGGCGTTCATCGGCGTGCTGCTGACCGTACCTCGCGGAGCCCCGACCGGTACGCGCATGGACTGGTGGGGCGCCCTGGGCCTGGCCGTCGCGCTTGTCGCGGTCACCCGGCTGGTCGCCGCGCTCGCGGCCGGCGACAGCGGAGGCGCGCTCGCGGCGAGCGTCGTTCTGCTGCTCGCCCTGTGCGCGTTCGTCGCGGCTCAGCGAAGGAACCCGAGCCCCCTCATCGCGCTGCCCCTGCTGACCTCCCGCACGTTCTGGCCTGTGCTGGTCACGACGACACTGAGCCTTGCGGCCCTGCAGCCGGTCGTGACGTACACGGTCGTCATCCTCGCGCAGGACGACGGGGCCGGGTTCGGCCTTACGCCCGCCGAGGCGGCGATCCGGTTCCTCCTGCCGATGGCAATCGCGGGGGTCTTCACCGCGCCGTTGGCCGGCTGGATGGCGGAGCGCATGGGCTGGCTCGCCGTGCTGCGGGTCGGGCTCGTCCTCGGGGTGGTGGCCGCGACACTCTTGGCGCTGTTCGGCGACCTGCCCGCCGTGGTCGTGGGATGCAGCATCCTGATCGGCATCGCCTGCAACGGTGTCGTCCTCACGACGGTGAACGGGCTCGCCATCGTCCAGTCGCCGACAGCCGCGCCCGCGTCGCTGCCGGCGCTCAACGGAGCGGCATTCGGGCTCGGCATCAGCATAGGGATCGTCCTGGCCGCACCCCACGTCGTAACAGGCACCACGGGCGGGTATGCGACCGCGTTCTGGCTCTCGGCTGGACTCGCGGTGCTCGCGCTGGCGACGACGTTGCTCGTGCGCCGTGTCCACACCTCGGCCGGATCGGGTGCGAGTCATGCACCCTCCTCAATAGGATCATCTGTATGAAGCTCGAACTCCGCGGGATCACCAAGCGGTTCGGAAGCCTCGTCGCCAACGACCACATCGATCTCGTGGTCGAACCCGGGGAGATCCACTGCCTCCTCGGCGAGAACGGCGCCGGCAAGTCCACGCTGATGAACGTCCTCTACGGGCTGTATCGCGCCGATGAGGGCACGATCCTGCTCGACGACCACCCGCAGAACTTCCAGGGGCCCGGCGACGCGATGCGCGCCGGCATCGGCATGGTGCACCAGCACTTCATGCTCGTGCCCGTGTTCACCGTCGCCGAGAACGTCATGCTCGGCCACGAGTCGACGCGCGCCGGAGGCTTCCTCGATCTCGAAGCGGCCCGCGAGCGCGTCCGCGAGATCTCGGCGCGCTTCGGCTTCCAGGTCGATCCCGACGCGGTCGTCGAGGATCTGCCGGTCGGCGTGCAGCAGCGCGTCGAGATCATCAAGGCGCTCTCGCGGGATGCC
>JAUHVN010000127.1 GCA_030425055.1 Actinomycetes bacterium
TTACAGAACGATCGTTCAGTTAGTCTACGCTCGTGGGTGGAGCACCGCAACAGCGTGATGGGAGCATGGGCGCATGACGACCGAGACCTCGAGCGCGGCATCCGGCGCCGCGGCACCCCGTCGCGGGCGCCCCGGCTACGACCGCGATCGCGTGCTCGAGATCGCCGTCGAGCTGTTCAACGAGCAGGGCTACGACGCGACGTCGGTGTCGGACCTCGCCGCCCGCCTCGGCCTGTCGCGTTCGGCGCTCTACCACCACTTCACGTCGAAGGAGGAGCTGCTCGCCGTCGCCCTCGACACCGCCCTCGGCGCGCTGGAGGGCGTGCTCGAACGGCCCGAGGCGCGAGAGGGCAGCGCGGCCGACCGACTGCAGTTCGTCATCGCCGCCGCCGTCGAGGTGCTCGTCGACCACCTGCCGTCGGTCACGCTGCTGCTGCGCGTGCGCGGCAACGGCGCGGTCGAGCAGGCGGCCCTCGTGCGGCGACGCCTGTTCGACCAGCGCGTCGCGACGCTCGTCGCCGACGCGCAGCGCGAGGGGCTCGTGCGCGCCGATCTGGATGCCGCCCTCGCGACCCGCCTCGTCTTCGGCATGGTCAACTCGGTCGTCGAGTGGTACCGCCCCGACGGCCCCGTCGGCCGCGACACGCTCGCCCGCGAGGTGCTCGCCGTCGTGCTCGAGGGCCTGCGCACCCGCTGACGTCGCGTCCGGTCGGCGCCGGTGCTCGTGCAGAACTCCACGGATTCGCGACGAACGGGCCCTGATCAGGGCCGTGCGGGCGCCGCCGGCACCGGATCCGTGGAGTTCTGCACACGCGCTGACAGTCACACGGCGGCGGCGTGCTCCTTCGCGACGAGGGTGAGCACGTCGTAGGTCGCGACGGTCTCGTCGTCCTGGTTGAGGATGAGCGCGTCCCACCGCACCTCGCCGTACTCGTCGGTCTCGCGCGGCGTGATCTGCTTCGCGGTGAGGATGACGCGGATCTCGTCGCCCGGCGAGACCGGCGTCACGAACCGCAGGTTCTCGAGACCGTAGTTGGCGAGCACCGGGCCCGGATCGGGGTCCACGAACAGGCCCGCGGCCCACGAGACCAGCAGGTATCCGTGGGCGACGCGGCCGGGGAAGAACGGGTTCGCCGCGGCGGCTTCCTCGTCCATGTGGGCGTAGAAGGTGTCGCCGGTGAAGTCCGCGAACGTCTCGATGTCGTCGAGCGACACGGGCCGCGGCGCCGAGATCACCTGGTCGCCGAGGGCGAGCTCGCCGAGCGACTTGCGGAATGGATGCCGGTCGACCCGCGCCTTCGCGCCGGTGTGCCAGATGCCGGTCAGCGCCGTGAGCACGTCGGGCGAGCCCTGCACCGCGGTGCGCTGCATGTGGTGCAGCACGGCGCGGATGCCGCCGAGCTCCTCGCCGCCGCCGGCGCGCCCCGGTCCGCCGTGCACGAGATGGGGCACCGGGGCCCCGTGGCCGGTGGAGGTGCGGGCGTTCTGGGCGCCGACGAACAGCACGCGACCGTTGTACGCCGCGATCTGCGACATGAGCGCCACCGCGACGTCGGGGTCGTCGGTCGCGACACTCGTGACGAGCGACCCGCCGCCGCGGTCGACGAGAGCTGCGGCCTCGTCGAGCGTGTCGTACGGCAGGATGCTCGCGACCGGCCCGAAGGCCTCGATGCGGTGCACCTCGTCGGGCGTCTCCGCGCCGAACCCCAGCAGGATCGGTGCGACGAAGGCGCCGTCGGCGGCAGCCCCAGAAGTGCCATCGGCCCGCACGACCCGGGGGGCGTCCGTCGATCCCAGCAGCACGCGGCCGCCGGCCGCCTCGAGCTCGGCCACCCGATCGAGCACCTCGTCGCGCTGCGCCGTCGAGACGAGCGGACCCATCGTCACGCCCTCGGCGTGCGGGTCGCCCAGCACGACGCGCTTCGCGATCTTCTCTCCGAGCGCGCGGGCGACGGCGTCGACGGATGCCGCGGGCACGATCGCCCGGCGGATCGCGGTGCACTTCTGCCCGGCCTTCGAGGTGAGTTCGACGAACAGCTGCGAGATGTACGCGTCGAACGCGGGCGTGCCCTCCTTGGCATCGGGGCCGAGCACCGACGCGTTGATCGAGTCGGTCTCGCTCGTGAAGCGCACCCCGCCGGTCCGCACGCTCTCGTGTCGGCGCAGCCGGTCGGCGGTCGCGGCACTGCCGGTGAAGCCGACGATGTCGCCGAGCCGCAGGTGGTCGAACAGCCCCGGCACGCTGCCGCTCACCAGCTGCAGCGAACCGGCGGGAAGAAGACCCGTCTCGACGAGGATGCGCACCCACGCCTCGGCGACGTACGCGGTCGGCGACGCCGGCTTGACGATGCTGGGGACACCGGCGAGGAACGCCGGGGCGAACTTTTCGAGCGCACCCCACATCGGGAAGTTGAACGCGTTGATCTGCACCGCGACCCCCGGCAGACGCGTGAACACATGCCTGCCGAGGAATGAACCGTCCTTCGACAGCGGCTCGACGGGGCCGTCGACGTAGACGCGGCTGTTCGGCAGCTCGCGCCGGCCCTTGGACGAGTAGGTGAAGAGCACGCCGATGCCGCCGTCGATGTCGGCGAGCGAGTCGCGCTGCGTCGCGCCGGCCCGCTTCGACAGTTCGTAGAGCTCGTCCTTGCGGTCGGTCAGTGCGAGTGCGTACTGCTTGAGCAGCACGGCGCGCTCGTGGAACGTGAGGTCGCCGAGGCTCGCCTGGCCGACGGTGCGGGCGTGGTCGATCGCCCCCGCGAGGTCGAGTCCGTCGGTGCTGAGGCCCACGATCGGCTCGCCCGTCGAGGCATCCCGCAGCACCGTCGCGTCGGTCGCGCCCTCGGGCAGCCACCACCCGTCGCGCACATAGCTCGGCAGGATCTCGGTCATCACTCGCTCCATTCGTAGAAGCCCCGGCCGCTCTTGCGTCCGAGGTGGCCGTCGGCGACCATGCGCCGCAGCAGGTCGGGCGGGGCGAACCGCTCGCCCAGTTCGGCGTGCAGCTCTTCGGCGATGCCGAGGCGCACGTCGAGCCCGACCAGGTCGGTCGTGCGCAGCGGGCCGACGGGATGCCGGTAGCCCAGCACCATCGCCGCGTCGATGTCGGCGGCGTCGGCCACGCCCTCCTCGAGCATCCGGATCGCCTCGAGCCCGAGCGCGACGCCCAGGCGGCTCGACGCGAAACCCGGACGGTCGCGCACGACGATCGGGGTCTTCGCGATCCCCTCGACCCACGTGCGCGCGGCCTCGACGACGCCGGGGGCGGTCGCCTCGCCCGCGACGATCTCGACGAGCGCCGACGCGGGCACGGGATTGAAGAAGTGCAGGCCGAGGAACCGCTGCGGCCGCGCGAGTCCGGCGGCGAGGGCGTCGATCGAGATCGACGACGTGTTGGTGGCGAGCACCGCCTCGGGGCGGAGCAGCGTCTCGGTCTCGCCCAGCATCCCGAGCTTGAGCGACCGGTCCTCGGGAAGGGCCTCGACGACGAGCTCGCACACCGCGAGCGCCATGCGGTCGGCCGAGGTCGACAGCATCGCGGCGAGCTCGTCGGCGGTGCGGTCGGTGGCGCCCCGCTCGACCGAGCGCGCGAAGTTCGCGTGCACTGCATCCCGCGCACGGTCGCCGGCGGCGGCATCCTGCTCGACGATCGTCACGCGTGAACCGGCGAGCAGGAACGCGTGGGCGATGCCCGCGCCCATGCGGCCTCCGCCCAGCACCCCGACCTCGGCGGGCACGGCGCTCATGCCTTCCTCCTCGCGAGGAAGGCGTCCATGCGGCGGAACTTCTCGGGGCTCTCGAACAGCTCGGCCTGCAGTTCGCCCTCGATGTCGGGATGCCGCTCGGCGGGCGCGCGCAGCGCCGTCTTGGTGTGACGGGTCGCGAGCGGGTCGTTCGCCGCGATGCGGTCGGCGAGCGCGTGTGCGGCGTCGAGCAGGTCGTCGGGCTCGTGGAGCGCCGAGACCAGCCCCCAGTCGAGCGCCGTCTGCGCGTCGAGGATGCGTCCCGTCAGCAGCAGCTCGGCTGCACGCGCGTCACCCACCAGCTGCGGCAGACGCCAGGTCGCCCCCGCCGCGGCGATGATGCCGAGGCCCGTCTCGGGATTGCCGATGCGCAGGCGCGGGGTCGCGATGCGCAGGTCGGCGGCGTAGGCGAGCTCGGCTCCGCCGCCGAGGGCGTAACCGTCGAGCGCCGCGATCACCGGCATCGGCAGGGCGGCCACACGCACGAAGGCGGTGGCGTTGATGCCGCGGCGCGCGTCCTCGGCGCGCCGCTCGCGCAGTTGTGCGATGTCGGCGCCGGCCGCGAAGTCGCCGCCCGCGCCGGTGAGGATCAGCGTCCGCGGGTGGGCCTCGAGGCGCTCGCACAGGGCGTGCAGCGCATCGACGGTCGCCTGGTCGATCG
This sequence comes from Actinomycetes bacterium, assembly GCA_030425055.1. GTDB lineage: Bacteria > Actinomycetota > Actinomycetes > Actinomycetales > Microbacteriaceae > Microbacterium. The sequence goes on from JAUHVN010000127.1 coordinate 4,405, forward strand.
CGTTGCGGGCCTCGGGTCGGTCGAGGGTCGCGACGACGCGGTCCTCGCGCTCGTCGACGCGCAGCGGCCCTGCGGACATCCTCATCCTCTCGACCCGACGTTCTCGAACGATCGTTCAGTAAATCATGCCAGGTGGATGCCCGTCAGCCAACCCCGCGTGTCGGTCAGTGCGTCGAGGGGTCGGGCCGGCGTGGGCCGAGCCGCGCGACCCGCGATGCGGGGATCTGGACGACGGCGTCGATCCCGATCCCCTTCGGCTCGCGCTCGGTCGCGATGATCACCGCACCCGGATGCGCCTCGAGGCGCTGGAGCAGATACGACACCTCGAGGTTCGCGTACCTGTCGTGGGAGTCGCGCACGTCGGTCCGTTTGCCGAAGAGCGCATCGGCCTCGTCGAAGAACAGGATCCATTCGCCCTGTTCGGCCCGGTCGAAGAGCGCGTCGAGGTTCTTCTCGGTCTCGCCGATGTATCGCGAGACGAGACGTGACAGATCGACGCGGTACAGCGGCCGGTTGAGCTCGGTGGCGAGCGTCTGCGCGGCGAGCGTCTTGCCGGTGCCGGACGGCCCGGCGAACAGCGCGCGGAACCCGCGGGCCGTCGTGTCTTCGGACGGTGCGGCGGCGGCTCTCATCCGCTCAGCGGTGTCGCGCAGCATCCGCTCGGTGTCGTCGTCCATTCGGCCTCCCGGGCTGGTCCCCCGCCGACAGGCTAGTGCGCAGCGGTCAGCGCAGGTAGGCGTCGACCATCAGGGGCCCGCGGATGTCGCGCAGGCGGTCGATCACGCGGTCGAGGCCGCGAGCGCCGACCGAGCCGAGCCGCAGGTCGTGCGGACCGAGGGGTTCGAGCTTGCCGGTGCGGATGCGCACGACCTCCCAGTGGGCCGCCCGCAGCGCGCGGTCCTTGCGCCGATCGGCGTCTTCGCGCGCGCCGACGTGCTCGAGGCCGAAACGCCCCGGGCTGTCGTACTCGATGGCGATGCGCAGCTCGGGCAGCAGGATGTCGGGCCACACCTCGAGGTGATCGAAGAACGGGCGCCCGACCCGCACGGCGTTGAGGCCGGGCGTGAGGGCGAGTCGCTCGAACAGGTCTGCACGCAACCGCGCCTCGACGGCCGATGCCGGCTTCGGCGCGCACACGCTCACGAAGGGCTCGCCGACGGGCAGCTCGGGCGTCTTGGGGCAGAGCGCGCGCGGCCGCTTGGTCCGACCCGCACGCACGGCGGCACTGCCTGCGGGCCGCACGCGGGGCGGGTTCGCCCGGATGCTGCACTCGGGGCACCACGCCGACCTGCGGCGCTCCCGCCCCGGCCGCGCCCTCTGTTCGGACGGCGTCGCCGCGAACGTGTGCCCCGCTTCGCACTGCCATCGCAGCAGCACGTCGGCGGCGGGCGGGATCTGCGTGAGCGTGATGCCGTCGTTGAGGTCGGGGTGGTACTGGCGGATCAGCGCCGGGTAGGCAGCCCACGCCTCGCGGTAGGTGCCGACGGCGTAGGGCACGTCGACGCCGCGCGAGAACTGCCGCCGCGCCCACCAGTCCTGCACGCGCTCAGCCATGGACGGCACGCTAGCGACGACCTCCCCCACGCCGGGGTGACGTCGGGTCAGGCGACCGGCGACGTCGCCTCGGCGATCCGGGATGCCTTGATGCGGGCCTTCGCCTCGCGCTCGACCAGGACGGGGACGAAGTCGCGCACCTTCGCGTCGGCCATGCCCGCGTAGGCCTCGAGCACGATGGCCTCCACCTTCGACGGTTCGACGTCGGGGTAGGCGAGCCCGAGGCGATCGATGATCTCCTGTCTCGCGACCGCTTCGTCGATGCCCTTTTCGCCCATCGCTGACTCCGCTCTCTCAGCCCGCCGCGGCGAGCGCTTCATCGTGTCGGCCGCTCGAGTCCCGGCTCGCGAGGGATCTCAGGCGCCGCAGCGCCCGCCCCTCGACGAGGACGGGGACGTAGTGCCGCAGCCAGGCACCGTCGAATGCGATGAACTCCTCGATGACGATGTCGCGAACGACGTGCTCGTCGACCGAGCGGAACCGCGAGGCCAGCCGCGTCACCACGTGCAGCAGTGCCTCGTACTCGGTCGACGGGTTCGTCGCGCTCACGCTCTCAGGATGCGCCTTCGTCGACCGACGCGCAAGGCGCCGGACCGCCGAGCCTCGCGTCCAGGTCGGAGATCGCGCCTCCGGTCGGAGCGATCACGGCGGATCGTCCGACCGGGCGGCGATTCTCCGACCGGGCTGCGGGGGCGCTGCTCCGACCGGGCGATCGCCGCTCAGCCGACGGCGCCGACCACGACCTCGTTGCCGCCGGCGGATTTGGCGCGGTACATCGCCTGGTCGGCCGCGCGCACGAGGCGATCGAGCGCGAGGGCTCCGTCGCGCGACGCGACGACGACCCCCACGCTGGCGCCGAGCACGGCGTCGGGCGCGAGGTCGGCGTAGCCGCCCCGGAGCCGATCGCAGATCCGCTGAGCCATGTCGTGGGCATCCTCGCGGGTCGGCACGTCGGCGACGACGACGAACTCGTCGCCGCCGTACCGCGAGACGACGTCGCCCTCGCGCACCATCGCGCGCAGGCGACGGCCGACTTCGCGCAGCACCGCGTCGCCGCAGTGATGGCCGTAGCGGTCGTTGACGGCCTTGAACCCGTCGACATCGACGAAGATGACGGCGATCGTCTCGCTCGTCGCCGCCGGTGCCGCCTGTTCGAGTGCGCGCCGATTGGGCAGGCCCGTGACTTCGTCGTGCATCGCCGCGTGGGCGAGCCGTGCCTGCAGCCTCATCGTCGCCAGGGCTTGCGCCGCCTGCCCGGCGAGTGCCTCGGCCAGCGGCGCAGCCTCATGGTCGAACACGCGATCGTGCGAGAAGAACGTGGCGAACGCGCCGAGCACGGTCCCCTCGCGGTGGATGGGCGCCACCAGGAGCGCCCGGACATCGGCGCGGGCCATGGACTCACTCAGCCCGGGCGCGAGCACCTCGGCCTCGCGCGGCGTGCTCGCCGTGACGACGCGCGGCGGACGCCCGACGAGCGTGACGAGCGTCTCCGCGCGGACATCGCCGAGCGGAGACCAGCCGGCAACGTTCTCGGCCTCACCGTCGGGGCCTGTCAGGACGACGTCTGCGTTCTCAGCGCGGTAGGCGTTCGCCGCCGTGTGCGCCAGAGTCGCCGCGAGTTCCCGTTCCCCTGCAGCGGTCGACAGCGCGATCGACGCCTCGATGATCAGCGCGAGCCTCGATGCGGTGCGGTCGGCGAGCGCGTACGAGGCGCGCAGCGCGCGCAGTGCC
>JAUHVN010000128.1 GCA_030425055.1 Actinomycetes bacterium
AGGGGCCACTAGGGAACCTCGTGCTCACCGAGGCTGCTCAGGCCGAGCGGTTCGTAGATCTCTTCTCGGGCTCGGGATCTGTGGGCAACACAGTTGCCGAGCAGCTAGAAGTCCCCGTCCTCAGTGCAGACCTTCAGCACTATTCGCAGATACTGTCAGCCGCGATCATCGAGCGTACGGAACGCTTGGTCGACTCGGTAGAGATCGAAGGGTGGCTAGCAAGTGCGCGGACCCACCTCGAGGCTGACGAAGCATACCTTCGCGTCGAAGCAACGCGCGAGACACTAAGCAAACAGGATGTGCTTTCTACACGAGTGTGGTCCAGTGCTGACGGCGTGGGGGGGTTCATCACGCGGCACTACGGTGGCCACTACTTCTCGCACAAGCAAGCGATGACCCTAGACCGTCTCTTTACGACGATGCCCGAAGCCGGCAGCGCTCGTACTCTTGCGTACGCGACGCTCCTCCGGGCCGCGAGCGTCTGCGCTGCTGCGCCAGGGCACACAGCCCAGCCGTTCCAACCAACGGCAACGCTTCTTCCCTTCATACAGAAGGCATGGAGTCGAGACGTGGCCGCAGAAGTTGAACGCGGCGTCGACATCATGGGAAACCGGCACGCTCGCGTTCAAGGCCGGGCCGTCGTCTCTGACGCGCACGAACTGGCGAGGCAACTGAACGAGGGCGACCTGGTGTTCTGTGATCCTCCGTACTCCTCGGTCCAGTACAGCCGCTTCTACCACGTGCTCGAGGGCATCGCACGCGGCGGCTGGGCGAAAGTGACGGGTGCGGGCAGGGCGCCGTCGCTTGCAGATCGATCATCCTCTGTATTCAGCCGTCGCGGGTCGGCGACCCAAAGTTTCAGTGACCTCCTTCAGGCCCTGCGCAGCCGTGAGTGTCAGGTGATTGTGACGTTTCCTGATGCGGAGGCTAGCAACGGATTGAGCTCGGATGCGATCGTGGAGATGGCTTCCGAGTCCTGGCATGTCACCACTACTCTCGTTGACTCGACGCACAGCACGCTCGGCGGGCGAACCGACGAAGGCGGGCGCGGGGGGCGACGAAAGCTTCAGGAGGCGGTCATGGTCCTGCGCCCACGCACGACGCTGGTGTCCATGTCGGGCGATCCGCGCGGCGAGGGCATGCCGGTTCGCGAGCTCGCCGAGGTGGAGTGCGCCGCTTCGTGACCTAGCTAGCCCGGTCCATTGGGCCACAGGACTACGACGGGCGGTAGGATTTTCAGACCGCGTCGAGGCAGATCGCCGTTCCTCAGACCGATGCTGACGCACTCGAGGTTGCGGGCATCTCACTGCCGGCTCTCCAACCCGGTCGTTCGACGTACGTATCACGGTCGTGATGCGCGCGGGATGTGGCTCGCTGGCGCCGTGCACGGAGACCTGGACACGGCTTGCCTCGCAAGACCCGCCCGCAAAGATGCCCGCGCGGCGTACGGCTAATGCACGCCGGTACGCCGCCCGCACCGCAAGGCAAAGCGTTCCGCGATCGCGCTGCGCGAGACATCCGAAGAACCGAAAAAGCAATGCACGCAGGCACTTTCTGTGTAAGCACTCGTAAGTTAGACAGATTGAGCGTAACCTTGGCGCATGCGCGGGGGTCTAGAACGCTGGAAGCGGGGAGTCGAATCGCAGGGCGTTCGCCAGGCGATGGCCTACGCGTTCAAGGGGAGCTGCGACTCGCACCTGCGAAGCATCCCAGGCGTCGAAGCCCTCACCGAGTATGCCGACGGCCGGTCGGAGCGCGTGACGCGCTACACAGTCGAGCGTGGCACCATCGCGACGGACGAGCTCGATGCGGAGGAACTTCGGCGCTGGGTCGACGGTCACGATCCGCACACCGACGCTCCCCGAGGTCGCGAACTCCGATCCCCGCATGCCGACCTGATCCTGGACGGCACCATCAATGCACCGAAGTCGTACAGCATCGCCGCGCTTGTAAACGACGACCTCGCAGCCGAGTTCGAGGCGCTTCAGGATCGTCTTCGCGGTCGGATCATCACGACCTGGCAGCGTGAGCTGAACGCTCGACGGGGGGCTGGCGGCAGCATCCGCGAGCGCCTCCTCCGCATCGAAGTCGTCGAGTTGCAGCACCGACGCTCGCGCGCGCTCGACCCGCACATCCACCGGCACCTCTGGCTCAACGTGAAGGTGCTCGGCGAAGACGGGAAGTGGTCGAACGTCGACTCCCGCGTTGCGATGAAGTTGCACACGTTGATCAACGCGGAGGGCGAGCTGGCCGCGCGTACGGACCCGCTGTGGATCGAGGCACTCACCCGCAATGGCTACACGCTCGACGGCGATGGGGAGATCGCGGAGCTCGCATCCGCCGTACGTCCGCTCTCACGCCGCTCCAACCAGATCGAAGCGAACCGCGCGAAGCTGCTTCTCGCCTGGCGATTGGAGCACCCAGGTCAGGAACCCGACCACGACGTCCTTCAACACATCGACCGACTGGCGTGGGCGAAGAACCGCCCGAACAAGCCGGGCGTTTTGGACGAGGAGGAGTGGGAGCAGCTTGTTCGTGATGAGATCCGAGCAATCGATCCCGCACTCCTGATCGCGCGCCAGCCGACGAGCGCGCGCGCGACGGCGATCGGGGCCCTGGACCGCGATCTGCTCGCCGCCCGGGCGATCGTGGATGCCGACTCACGATCCACGGCGTGCAGGGGAAGGTTCAGCAACTACGACCTGCGAGCCGGCGCCACCAGGGCTGTCGCGGCATCCGGAATCGTCTCTCCGCGCGGGAGCATGCAGGAGCTCATCGACGACGTCGTCGTGCGGGCACTCGCACACACCGTCGACCTGCTCGAGCAGGACGGCGACCGGCCGGGTCATATCAAGGGATACATGGCCGCCTCAACCGCGGAGCTGAAAGTCGAGCTCGCTGCGCGCTTCGACATGCTCACGCACGCTGGGGAGCGGGTCGACCACGAGGACATCGTCGACTTCTCGCAAGTGACTCTGCCTCGCGAGGTCACTCTAGACGAGGGCCAGTCGGACGCCGCTGCGGCAATCGCCGGCACGGATCGCCTGGTGTCGGTGACAGGGCCAGCGGGCGCCGGCAAGACGACGATGCTCCGCGTCGCGCGCACCGCACTCGAACGGCAGGGTCGAAACCTCGTGGTCGTCGCACCGACGAAGAAGGCGGCCTCGGTGGCGGCCCGCGAGATCGGCGCGACGGCGCTCAGCCTGCATGCCCTGCTCGCCGACCACGGCTGGCGCTGGGGTCGCGATGAAGCAGGTGGCGAGGTCTGGACGCGCCTCGAACTCGGTGAAACCGACGCCCGGACCGGCGCGGTCTTCATGGGGCCGCGTCGGTTCGTCCTTCGACCGGCCGACCGGGTCGTCGTCGACGAGGCGGGCATGGTCGACCTGCACACAGCCAAGGCGCTCGCAGTCGTGGCTGCCGAGACCGGTGCGGGCATCGCGATGGTGGGCGATCACTTGCAGGCGATGCCGGTCGGGCATGCCGGCGCTATGGCGTGCATGACGCGGCGCGCGACCGAAGTCGTCGAGCTGACCGCGGTGCATCGCTTCCGCGACCCCGAGTACGCCGCCCTGACGTTGCGCATGCGCGAGCCTGACAGTCAAGAAGAGGCGCTTGCCGTTGCCGACCTACTCGACGAGCGAGGATCGATCCACCGAGTCGCGGATGCCGCACAAGCACGCGACGTCATGGTCGAGGCGTACTTCCGCTATGCGGCGAGTCGCGCGCGCGTCGCACTCGTCACGAGCACGAACGAGGAAGCGGACGCGATCAATGAGGCGATCCAGGAGCGCCGGGTCGAAAAGGGACAACTGCGCGAGGACCGCCTTGCCATTGGGCAGGGCGAGCAACGGCTGCTCGAGGGGGACGTGGTGCAGACCCGCCGCAACGACCGCGACGCGGATGTGGAGAACCGCGCACTGTGGATCATCCGGCGCATCGGTGGTTCGGACGTCGAACTGGTCGCGCTGGGAGACAGTGGGGATCGCCGCCGGGTTTCGCTGGAGTATGCCGCTGAGCACATGCATCTCGCGTACGCGTCAACCGTGCACGGAATCCAAGGCGAGACGACAGATGCGTCCGTCGTCGGGCCTGGCGTGGACGCGTCGGGGCTGTATGTCGGGATGACGCGAGGGCGCGGGCACAACGAGGCGATCGCGATCGCACGGACGCCCGCCGTCGCTCGCGTCCAGGTCGCGGCGAGCATGATGCGCGGGTCGCAGGAAGTGAGCATCGACGACTCGAGGCGCGCTGCGCGAGCCGAGCTCGGTCGAGCCGCCCGCGATCCGGGTACCGAGCCAGCGTCCCTGCTCGAGACGCACCGCGACTGGCTCGCACGAGCCGCGCGGACACTGCTCGACATCGACCAGCGAAACGCGGATGCTGCTGCGAGAGCGCACGGGCGCGGAGATGCAGCAGACAAGTCGACTGATCTGAACCAGGCCAGGGAGCGCCTGCTCGCCCGCTACCAGTTGGTCACCCGTCAGTTCGAGGAAGCCATCCAACACGTCGAGAACGCCGACGACCGTGCTCGTCCGGTCCGCTCCCGGCCCGCCCACGACATGGATGCGGCGAACGGGCCATCGTCGGGCGCCGGGCTTCGACGTTGACCCCGAGATAGTGGCGCGAAGAGAGCGGCGCGGGAGTACAGTGACTCCCACGCCGCTCTCCTGTTGCGATGGGTCAGCGACTGATCCCGACGCCGGTGGACGATACCGGCTCGGCTAGCGGCCCTGACGGCGCTCTGTGCGCTGCAGGGCCGCTAGCTTTTGGGGCGCGCTCGACGGCCACCGCCGCGTACTTCAGCGAAGCCCCGACGTTGTCCGCAACGATGTCGCGGGTCTCGCGGGTCTGGCCCGACTCCTTGTCTGTGTAGGTGCCGAAGCGGAGGTCGCCTCCGACGATGACGGTGTCGCCCTTGTGGAGCGACGTCGCCACGTTGCGGGCTTGCTGGTTGAACACGACGACGCGGTGGAACACAGTGCCCGCGTCCTCCCAGCGTCCGGTCGTCTCGTTGAGGCGGCGGTCGTTGACGGCCACGCTGAATCGGGCGTACTCGTTGCCCGACTCGCTCGCGCCGTATTCGGGGTCGCCGGTGAGGTTGCCCTCGATGGTGACCGGGATTCTGGTTGTCATCCTTCTTCCTTCCATTCAGGAGGCAGCTCGCGCCTCAGTTGGCGTGGTTCTGTTCAACCCACGCGTCCCACTCCGCCTCGTCGGTCTCTCCGGCCCACGACCGCGGCTTCAATTCGTAGTGCCCGCTGGTGCAGCCCGAGCCGGCGCGTTGCAGGCGGGGCTGCGCCTGCGCGAGCCGCTCGTGCCACTCGAGCGGGCCGTATCCCGAGTCGTTCTTGTCGAACGACGCCCGGTGGAAATTGTGGAGCGCCGAGAGCTCCTCGACGAGCGCGCCATGCTTCCACCAGCAGGCCGGCACGATGCTGATCGGCACGCTGTAGCGCACGGTGTACCACTCAACCCATGTGCGAAGCGCGGTCCATGCCGCGCGTGACTCTTCGCTTGTGAGGATCCGCCAATCCACGGGCGGCACGCCAGCAGGCTCGGTCGGATGCGTGAGGATCGGCGGGCCCGACAGTTGCGCCGAGAGCTCCTCCTCGATCTCCTCGGGCGTCCGCTCACGCTCGTTCATGACGTCTCCCTGAACTCGCGCATCCGCCTCTGAAGAATCCCCAGCGCCATCGTCGATGCGACTCGGCGGCCGCGGTGGTGCGACAGCACTCGGTCGCGGTCGATCAGCTGGTGGAGCAGACCGTGACAATACGGATGCATTGCGATGAGGTCGTCGTGGCGCTCGAACGCACTCCACGAGCCGTCGACGAACCGCACGCCGCGGTAATCGAGGTGGTGCAACTCGAGCTGCTCGCGCGTGGCAGAGAGCCCGCATCCGGCGCACGCGAGCGCGCGGCCGAGACGCTCCTGCTTGCGGAACCACCTCGCGCGCCTGGCGAACCACGCGGGGGACGACAGAAACTCGGAGCGGTAGGCGTTCGAGGCCCTGGGCTTGCGGCGGTTGCTCATTCCTCGTTCACCGCCTCGGTCGCTGCTTCCGGTTCGGGTTCGGGCTCGACGACCGGCCGCGGTGCGGGGCGCCGGGTCTCGGCGAAGACCGTCTGCTGGTCCTGCTGGGTTGCGCGCTTGCCGCTCTGGATCTCGCGTGCGTCGCGTCGCGCATCCCAGCCAGCGAGGTCGAGCAGGACGCCACGACGGTTGCGGTAGGCGAGTAGGCCGACGCTCTGCGGCATCCGTCGGATCTCGTCCACAGACATGAGTGGCAGTCGCTCGTGCTGCTCGCTGGTGGAGTGGCCGGACTCGCGCGTGGACCAGGATCGCTGTGTCCGCTTGGTCTGGCGGGTTCCGAGCAGCGCCTCGACGTCGCGCAGGTGGCCCACATGCGACGCCCCGCCCAGCAGCACCTTCGCGGTCGCCGCCGCCCAGATGGTGTCGGCCTCTGCCCGCGACCACGACGTCTCGGCTTGTGACAGCGCCTGCAGGACCACGAACGTGCAGATTCCTCTACCGCCGCCATCGGCCATGATCTGCGGCAGGTTGCCCCAGCGGAACATGTTCGCGATCTCGTCCAGGATCAGACCGAGCGGATGCTGCAGCCGGGAGCCCGGCGACGCGAGTGCTTCGAGGCGGGCCACCTCGACGATGTCATCGAGCAGCGCGCCGAGGAAGCCTCCCATCGCCGACGCGCCGGAGCGCGAACCGACCAAGTAGAGCGTGTTTGCACCCGTGAGGAACTCCTGGGGATCGAACATCGGGTCGCCCGGCTGTGGAGCGAGAGCTTCGCGGATCTTCGGCACCGCGAGGGGAGCGACCGCGCCTTGCACGCCGAACCAAATCGAAGAGACCAGCTTGTCGTCGCCGGCCAGCGTCGCCTCGAGATTGTCACCCCATCCCGATGCGCCGTCGCTGCGCAGTATCGACACTGCAGACTTGCGCGCGAGGACCGGGCTCGTGCCCCAGTTGTAGAGATCTTCGATCGGACGGTTTCCGACCGCGGCGGCGTGGAGCAGCCGACCCAGGACCACGCCGGATGCATGCGCCCACTCGCCGTTGGTCGACGATGCCCCGAGCGCAGTACCTGTGACGATGGCGCTGCCGCGCTGCATGGCGACCAGCGGGTCCTCGCACCCCGCGACGGGCGATACACGAAGCGGATGGCGCACACCGGACAGTCCCTGAGGGTCGAACACATGAACCTGACCGCGACGTTCGCGCATTCGCAGCGTGGCGGTGAGGTTGTCGTTCGTCGTCGAGGTGGTGATCAACGGCCCCGACCAGTCGATGATCGCGGAGATCAGCACGCGATACCCCTTGCCCGAACGGGGCGGTCCCTCCAGCGCCACCGAGTCCTCGATGGAGACGTAGACGTCGGTGCCACGGGAACGACCGACGCGCCAGCCCACGTCCGTCGGCTTGGGGCGTGCGAGGTCGGGCCGCAGCTGCCGCGCTCGCCGCAGGACGGCCTTGCCCGAGAGATACTGGCGGATCTCGGAGGCCTCGGCGAAGCCCATGCGCGAGCGCAGATCGGCGACGAACGCCTGGTCCGACTCCTTGTAGCGCCGGTAGGCGATGAGGCCC
>JAUHVN010000129.1 GCA_030425055.1 Actinomycetes bacterium
CCCCTTCTCGTGCGTCGATCAGCCGGTGTAGCGCGGGAAGGCCGCGCGGCCGATGTACTCCGCCGCGTCGCCGAGCTCCTCCTCGATGCGCAGAAGCTGATTGTATTTCGCGACCCGCTCGCTGCGAGCGGGCGCGCCGCTCTTGATCTGACCCGAGTTCGTCGCGACCGCGAGGTCGGCGATCGTGGTGTCCTCGGTCTCGCCCGAGCGGTGCGAGAACATCGTGGTGTAGCCCGAGCGGTGCGCGAGCTCGACCGCGTCGAGGGTCTCGGACAGCGTGCCGATCTGGTTGACCTTCACCAGCAGCGAGTTCGCGACGCCGCGCGTGATGCCGTCGGCGAGGCGGGTCGGGTTGGTGACGAACAGGTCGTCGCCGACGAGCTGCGTCTTGGTGCCGAGCGCGTCGGTGAGCGCCTTCCAGGCATCCCAGTCGTCCTCGGCGAGCGCGTCCTCGATCGTCACGATCGGGTAGTCGGCGACGAGGCCTTCGTAGTACGCCGTGATCTCGGCGGCCGACCAGTCCTTGTTCTCGAGGCGGTACACGCCGTCGGAGAAGAACTCGGTCGCGGCGACGTCGAGACCCAGCGCGATGTCGGAACCGGGCGTGAAGCCCGCCTTCTCGATCGCCTTGACCAGGAAGTCGAGGCCCTCGCGGTTGCTGGGCAGATCGGGGGCGAACCCGCCCTCGTCGCCGAGGCCCGTGGCGAAGCCCGCGGCCTTGAGCTCGCCCTTGAGGACGTGGTAGGTCTCGGCGCCCCAGCGCAGCGCTTCGGCGAAGCTCGACGCGCCGATCGGCGCGAGGAAGAACTCCTGCATGTCGATGCCGTTGTCGGCGTGCTCACCGCCGTTGATGACGTTGAACAGCGGAACGGGCAGCACGTGCGCGTTGGGTCCGCCCAGGTAGCGGAACAGCGGCAGGTCGGCGCTGTCGGCAGCGGCCTTGGCGACCGCGAGGCTCACGCCGAGGATGGCGTTCGCGCCGGTGCGCGACTTGTTCTCGGTGCCGTCGGTGGCGATGAGGATCTCGTCGACCACGCGCTGCTCGCTGGCGTCGACGCCCTCGATCGCGGGGCCGAGCTCGTCGATGACCGCGTTCACGGCCTTCAGCACGCCCTTGCCGCCGTAGCGGCTCTTGTCGCCGTCGCGCAGCTCGTACGCTTCGAAGGCGCCGGTCGACGCGCCGGAGGGGACGGCCGCCCGCTGGACGATTCCGTCGTCGAGGAGCACCTCCACTTCGACGGTCGGGTTGCCGCGCGAGTCCAGGATCTCGCGCGCGCCTACAGCCTCGATCAGTGCCACAGGATGTCTCCCTTGTTCGTGGAGGTGTTTCTCTCGGAGCGTCGTCGGTCCGCTCCCGAGTGTAGTGACCGGGATGCCGCGTCCACAGGCATCCGCTCTTCCGCTCCCCCGGCGAGACCGTCAGACGACGAGCGCGATCGCGACGCCGTCCCACCCTTTGAGGTCGAGCGTCTGCAGCGCGGTCGCGTCGAAGCGGGGGTCGCGGCCGAGCATCTCGAGCCCGCGCTGCGTGCCGATGACGTCGCTTCGCTCGGTGGCGGGGTTGGCGACCTCGCCGCCGCGTCCGACGTTGTCGACGACGACGACGGTGCCGGGATGCCCGAGCCGTGCCGCCCAGTCGAGGTAGATCGTGTTCGACTCCTTGTCGGCGTCGATGAACACCAGGTCGAACGGCTCGGCTCCGTCGAGGGTCGGAAGCACATCGGCGCCGCGGCCCAGCAGGATCTCGACCTTGTCGCCCACTCCCGCCCGATCGAGGTTCGCGCGTGCCACCGCGGCGTTCGCCGGTTCGGCCTCGATCGTCACGACGGCACCGTCGTCGGGCAGGGCCCGCGCCATCCAGATGGTCGAGTAGGCCCCGAGGGTTCCGATCTCGAGCACGCGCCGCGCCCCGGCGATGCGGGCGAGCAGGTGCAGGAACTTGCCGTTGACGGGCGCGACCTCGATCGCCGGCATCCCCGCGGCGTTCTGATCGTCGACGGCGGCCTCGAGGGCGGGGTCGTGGCCGACGAGGGTCTCGGTGAGGTAGGCGTCGACGCGGCGCCAGGCGTCGGGGGTGGGCTGTGTCATGGCACCAGCCAACAAGCGGCGCCGGCCGACGTCAACTGCGGGCGCGCCGCTGGGCGAAGGCCTCGAGCAGCGCGGCGCCCGTCGCCGCGTCGTCGACGGTCACCACGTAGCGGCGTCCGCTCGTGCGCGCGACCTCGATCGCCGGGCCCGATCGCAGGATGACGCCGAATCGACCGTCGAGGGCCTTGCGCAGTCCCCAGCCGCCGAACTCCCCCATCGCGGTCACCTCGACGGCCGACGCCGACGCGACGTCGGCGATCGGCACGACGAACCGCGGCAGCCCCGCGACCGAGACGACGTGCAGACCCGCCGCGTCGACGCGGACGCGGAACGCCACGGTCATCGCCGCGATCGCGGCGACCAGCAGCGCGACGCCCGTGAGGATCCACGCCACCTCGACCGGCGCGCCGGCGAACCAGCATCCGATCGCCACGAGCACGAGCACGATCGACAGCGCCGTGATCGCGACCGCCCCCGCCGGGCGCAGCGACGCCGTGCGCAGCCACACCGCCTGCTCGTCGGCCGCGAGGTCGAGCGGCTGCGCGGGCGCGGGCACCGCCGGGTCGCGCGGATTCGCCGGCTGGACGAACCACGCGATCACGCCGACGGCGGCCGACACGGCGAGCGAGACGACCAGCACCGTCCAGATGCCGACGACCGCGTCGGGCCCGTCGGCGCCCGCCTGCACCGCGTAGGTCCAGGTCATGAGCATCGCGACGAGGGTCGAGACGGCCGCGGCCATCGCGCCCATGAAGCGGTACGTGGGTCCTCGATCGCCACGCCGCAGGCCGGGCAGCGACGTGAGCGCCATCAGCAGTGGGATGCCGTACCCCAGCACGGCGGTGAGCACGGGCGGCAGCCACGCGGGCGCGAACCCGTCGGCGACGCCCGCCGCATTCCAGTGGACGGCCACGCTGTCGGGCATCGACGGCAGCAGCACGAGCTGCACCGTGACGGCCGCGGCGACCACGATCGCCGGGTAGACGATGGCGACGAGGACGAGCCTGCGCACGGCGACGGCGTTCATCGGGCGACCTCGGCCTTCGCGACGGGGGCGGCGACGGCGCCCGGGCGGAACTGCCGCAGCAGCACGATGACCACGATCACGACCGCGACGACCGCCCACGCCACCAGTCCCAGCGGACCGACGACCGCGAGATCCGGCGTCTCGCCGAACGCGATGAGCACCAGGATCAGTCCGCCCACCGCGTTGAGCGAGCCGTGGGCGAGCACCGCCGGCCACAGCGACGCGCTGCGCAGTCGCAGCCAGCCCAGCAGCACGCCCCATGCCAGGCATCCGCCGATCATCAGCAGGAGTCCCATCCCGTCGGGCCGCGCGAAGTTGTAGCCCAGAAGGATGACGGGCGCGTGCCACAGCCCCCACACGACTCCCGTGATCAGCAGTGCGGGCCAGACGCCCAGCGGCAGGAGGGCTCCCTGCAGCCAGCCGCGCCATCCGAGCTCCTCGCCGAACGCGACGATGCTGTTGAGCGCCGCGCCGACGGGGATGGCCACGAGCTGGGCGACCACGAGCAGGACGATCGGGGGCATCGGCTCGCCGCCCGACAGCGTGGCGATCTGCGCGGCGAAGCCCGAGAAGTCGACGAGGTCGAGTCGCACGAGGCCGAGCGCCGCCGAGACGGCGATCGTCACGACGACGACCACGATCGGCAGCACGAGACCGAGGGCGAGGAACAGGAGGAATCGGCCGACCGGTCGCAGCGGCGTCAGGCCCAGCGCACGGGCGCGGGGCCGGGCGGGGACGCGGAACAGCGCCATCACGATGAGGGCCGCTGCGGCGGGGGTGGACATCATCAGCGTGATGAAGACGGTCGCCAGCGGCGACGCCAGTCCATCGCCCAGCCACAGCGGCAGGGCGGCGAGCCACGCGAGGCCGCACGCGAGCACGACGAACGCGACCACCGCGCGCCAGGGGACGTCGGCGGTCGGAGCGGGGCTGTCAGCGGTCACGGGAGATCTCCTTCACAAGAGAGGCGAGGGTGTCGGGTGAGAGTCCGAAGGCGTCGGCGCGGGCGACGAGCGCCGCCACGTCGTCACGCAGCCCGGTCAGCGCGCCCGCCCGGTCGGTGACGGTCGCGCCCCGGCCCCGTCGCATGTCGACGAGGCCCTCATCGCGAAGATCCTGGTACGCACGCAGGATCGTGTGCAGATTCACGCCGAGTCCGTCGGCGATGTCGCGGGCGGCCGGCAGCCGCTCCCCCGCGACGAGCCGTCCGGAGGCGATCTCGGAACGCAGCGCCGCCGCCACCTGGGCGAACAGCGGCTCCTCCGAGCTCGGGTCGATGCGGATCAGCACGAAAGTATTCTAATACAGATAGAACAATTCGCAACGCAGGATGCCGCTTGTCGGGATGCGACAAGCGATTCCCGTGCCGGCGGAGCGCTGCGGCACACTGTCGCGCATGCGCGTCACACCCCGCCGTCTGGCCCTCGGCATGAGCCTGTGGGCACCCAACCTCTTCAGCGGCATCCGCATCCGGCGCTTCGCCGACGACTGGACGAGCGCGACCGTCGAACTGCACGTCAACCTGCTCACCCGCAACTACGTCAAGACGGCGTTCGGCGGGTCGATGTCGGCGATGACCGACCCGTACTTCTTCATGCTCGTCATGCACCAGCTCGGCCGCGACTACGTCGTATGGGACACGCGCGGCGAGATCGAGTTCGTCAAGCCCGGCCGGGGCGTGCTCACCGCCCGGTTCGAGGTGTCGCGCGAGAAGGCCGCTGAGCTGCGCGAACGCGCGCGCGGCGGCGCGAAGGTGCTCGAGTGGTTCGAGACCGAGATCACCGACGCGCACGGCGACGTCGTCGCGCGCGTGCGGCGCGAGGTCTACATCCGCGAGAAGCGCCGCGTCACCGAGGCGGCCGCCACGGCGTGAGGCCGCTCACGTGTCGTGCTCGATGATGCCCTCGTCCTGACGGTGATCGTCGGCGGCACCGGGCGGATAGGCCTCGACGTCTCCGCGCGAGCGCAGGAAGAGCGCGCTCGCGACCAGACCGCCCCACACGATCACGATCGACAGCACGAGGAAGGTGATCGCGATGGGGGTCATGACCGCACCTCCGTGCGACGGGTGGCGTCGGTCCCACCGGCGGTCGGCGGATACGGCGGCCACGGTGCGAAGTCGTCGGGCGAGCGTCGCCACGGCAGCAGCGAAAGCACGACCGCGCCGACGACCAGGAGCACGATCGCTCCCCAGCCGAACACGATGAGATACCACGGCGGCATGCCCGAGTAGCCCTCGGCGATGAGGGTGATGATGCGCGAGACGAGCATGTAGCCGAGGATCACGGGGCCGACGACGCCGACGAGGATGACCCACACCGAGCCGAGCTTGAAGGTGGACAGCGCGTTGAGGTGGTGCCTCAGCTCGCCGCCCTTGCGCGCCACCCAGATCACGAGGATCGACGTGAGCACCGCGGATGCCACGATGCCGATGTTGTTGGTCCACTGATCGACGACGTCGAGGGCGAGGAGCCCCGTCGTGGTGGCGAACACGAGCACCGACAGCACCGCCGACACGCCCCCGACCGCGAGTGCGGCGGTGCGCCGCGAGATCGCGAACTTCTCCTGGATCGCCGCCGACACGACCTGCAGCACCGACACCAGAGATGTGAAGCCCGCCAGGGTGAGCGTGCCGAAGAACAGCGCGCCGAAGATCGGGCCGCCGGGCATCTGCGACACGATCGCGGGGAACGTGATGAACGAGAGCCCCACGCCCGTCAGCCCCTCGAGCTCGTCGACGCCGACCCCCTGCTGGAAGGCGAAGAAGCCGAGCGTCGCGAACACGCCGATGCCGGCCAGGATCTCGAACGACGAGTTCGAGAAGGCCACCACCAGACCGGGCGTCGTCAGGTTCGACCGGCGCCGGCGGTACGACGCGTACGTGATCATGATGCCGAACGCGATCGAGAGCGAGAAGAAGATCTGGCTGTAGGCGGCGATCCACACGTTGGGGTCGGCGAGCGCCTCCCAGTCGGGCGTGAACAGCGCATTCAGGCCGTCGGCGGCGCCGTCGAGGAACAGCGCGCGCACCACCAGCACGACGAACGCGACGATGAGGATCGGCAGCACGATCATGTTGACGCGCTGCACGCCCTTGGCGATGCCCGCGGCGAGCACGATGATCGTGAGCACCCACACGAGCACGAGGGGAAGCAGCACGCTCGGGACGAACTCGAAGCTGAACCCCGGGTCGCCGACCTGCAGGTAATCGCCGACGAAGAACGCCGCGGGATCGTCTCCCCAGCGCAGGTCGAACGAGAACACGAAGAAGCTCAGGGCCCACGCGATCACGACCGTGTAGTAGAGCCCGATGACGAACGCGATGGTCGCCTGGAACCAGCCGAGCGACTCCATCCAGCGGCCGGCGCGCCCGCCGAGGCGACGGAACGCCGTCGGCGCGGCACCCCGGAACCGGTGGCCGATCGCGTAGTCGAGGAAGAGGATCGGGATGCCGGCGGTCAGCAGCGCGACGAGGTACGGGATGAGGAACGCGCCGCCGCCGTTCTCGTACGCGACGCCCGGGAAGCGCCAGATGTTGCCGAGACCGACGGCCGATCCGATCGCCGAGAGGATGAAGCCGACCTGGCCGGTCCACTGCTCGCGTGGAGCGGCGGCGTGCGTCGGTCCGTCGGCGCGATCGATGCGAGTCATGGTGCCTCCTCGTCCTTCCGCGCAGGCTATCAGTGCGGCGCAGTCGGGATCAGGGCTGTTGCGGATCGCGTCGACGGGGCGCGAGCGCGCGCGTGATCGACGGCACCAGCGCGTCGGCGGTGCGCCGGTAGCCGACCGCGCTCGGGTGGAAGCTGTCGACGCTGAACATCTCCTCCGGCTCGGCGAGGAAGACCTCGCCCACGGCATCCCGCAGCGACACCACGTGCGCACCTGCGCCGGATGCCGCACGCGCCTGCGCCACGGCCAGCCGCCGCGACATCCGCGACCCCAGTTCGCGCAGCGGCTGCGGAACCAGATGCAGCGCGCCGAGGTCGGGGCACGTTCCCACCACGACCTCAGTGCCGTTCTCGCGCAGGCGACGCACGGCGGTGGCCAGGTGCGCGGCCGACTCGGCGATCGGCACCCGATGGGTCACGTCGTTGCCGCCGACGACGATGACGGCGACGTCGGGGCGGTAGCCGTCGGGAAGCGCGTCGATCTGGCCGGCGAGAGCCGACGACTCCGACCCGACCACCGCGGCGACGCGCAGCCGCACCGGTCGGCCCGAGCGGCGCGCCACGCCTTTGGCGATGCGCCCGCCCAGCGTCTCCTTGCGGTGCTCGGCGCCCAAGCCCGCAGCGATCGAGTCGCCCAGCACGACGAGGTCGATCGGGTCGCCCTCGAGCCGACGCCGCCACACCCGATCGGCGTCGAGCGTCTGCTCGCCGAGCGGCTTGCCGATGCGACGCCGCGCGAGTGCCGCCTGGTGGCGCAGCCACCACGCACCGGCGACGAGGGCGACGACGGCGCCGAGCACCAGCGCCGCGCCCCCGGCGA
>JAUHVN010000130.1 GCA_030425055.1 Actinomycetes bacterium
CCGGGTGGATCTCGGCGCTCAACCGGCCTGTTCCGATTCCGGCGCCGGCAGAGGGAGAAGGGGTGGTCGCCAGTCGCGGCGGTCAGCCGGTCGGCATCGCCACGGTCGACGGCGCCACTCGCGCCGTCAGTGCGGTGTGTCCGCACCTCGGCGGGGTGCTGTCGTGGAACGACGCGGAGCGCACGTGGGACTGCCCGCTGCACGCGTCGCGGTTCGCGGCCGACGGCCGGCGCATCGAGGGCCCGGCGCTGTGCGACCTCACGCGCCTGCCGCGCACCCCAGACGCACGGACGGGGTGACGACGGCGTCAGTGCGCGATCGGGGCGTGACGCGGGACGCGCAGCCAGCCCAGGTGCATGCGGCTGAGGATGCCGGGGCGCTCGCCCGGGGTTTCCTTCTGGATGCGGGCCTTGCGCAGCGACGCGCGGCGCGCGCGCTCGTTGGCCTCGCGCTGCTCGTCGACGATGTGCGACCAGTAGACGGTGAGCATGGCGACCTCCTCAGGTCGGTTCCTTGCGATGGATGAGGGGGAGCGGGGCTCGGTGATACGTGCGCTCAGCGGGCCGTTGCCGGCCGGATCGACGACGCGCGGTGCGTCGCGCCGAAGAGGCGGCTGAAGATGCCGGTCTTCGCGGCGTCGTCGGCGGTGGTGCGCTCAGCCTGGCTGCGACGGATCTCGTTCTCACGGTTCAGCTGCGCGGCGCGGTGCTGGTCGAGGCGGTGAGCGGTGAAGGTGATGTCGTTCATGGGTTCGTCTCCCTGTCCGGGCCGGGCTTCCGGCTGTTCTGCTGACAGGAATGACGATCCTCGCTAAGGCGGGTGCGCCGGATCGGAAGATCGACCTATCTTGGCCGCTCGGGATACCTCAGATCCGCGGGATTCCGCGCCTAAGACGTCCTAGCCGACCTCGGCGCCGCTGCGCAGTTCGGGGGCGCTGGTGGAGAACATCGCGGCGGCCTCGGCGCGGTTGGCGGCGCCGATCTTGGTGAGGATCGCCGACACATGCACGCTCGCGGTCTTGGGCGAGATGAACAGGCGCTGCCCGATCTGGCCGTTCGTGAGGCCCTCGGCGACGAGCTCGAGCACCTGCAGCTCGCGGGGGGTCAGCGACGAGACGCCGGAGCCGGCCGTGGTGTGGGGTGCAGGAGAGCCGTCGAGCGGGATGCCGGCACGCTCGGCCAGTTCCCGCGCGAAGCGGGCCATGAGCTCGGTTCCCTGCGACGGCGCCTCGGCGATGACGCGGGCGATGGTCTCGGCCGCATCGTCACGGTCGCCGGTCGCGACGAGCGCTTCGGCGAGACGCCAGCGGGCGTAGTGCGTGTAGCGCACCGGCAGGAATCCGCGTTCCAGCACCTCGACCGCCTCGCGCCAGGCGGCGGGTGCTGGACCGTCGGCCCGCGCGCGCTCCGCTGCGACGAGCGCGCAATAGGCGGTCGCGGGGTCGTCCTCGACGAGCGCGGCGACGAGAGCGTCGATGTACGACCACAGCCCTCCGGTGTCGACTCCCGTGAGCTGTGCATCCGCAGCGGCGCGGGCTGCGCCCGGGAGCATGCGGCGCGACATTCCCGGCTCGTGGACGAACCCGCCACCACCCAGGAT
Source organism: Actinomycetes bacterium (assembly GCA_030425055.1). Lineage (GTDB taxonomy): Bacteria > Actinomycetota > Actinomycetes > Actinomycetales > Microbacteriaceae > Microbacterium. The sequence goes on from JAUHVN010000130.1 coordinate 1,600, forward strand.
CGACGCACCCGCGACCGCTTGGACGAGCAACGTGCGGTCGGCATCGGTTGAGGAACCGCGTCGGGACAGCGCCAGCTCGGTGTCGCACTCGGCGAATCCGATCTGCTCCTCGGGATCGCTCTGGGTCACCTCCGCGACGAGCGCCGCGGAATCCTCCCTGAGGGTGACCGCCTCGGGCACTCGATCGGCCCACTGCAACGCGATCACCCGCAAGCGCACCGTGAACGACCGGAACTGTGGCATCGCTGTGAGCAGCGAACCCGACCTCTCGAGGACTCCGAGCGCCTCCGCGGTCCGTCCCAGACAGAGCAGGGCCTCGCCCTTGTTCGCGGCGATCATCGCGCCGATGCCCCGCTCAAGTCCGCTGCTTCGGGCGAGCACTGCGGCTGCTTCGCACGCATCGAGCGCTTCCTCGAAGGCGCCGGAGCGAACCAGCACGTCGACCTCGAACAGGATCGCCTTGAGCCTGTCGGCATCATCGACGTCGGCCAAGTCGATGATGCGTCTCACGTGCCCGAGGCCGGCATCGAAGTCTCCGAGATCAGACGCAACCCAGGCGGCGTTGGTGAGCGTCGCGCTCAACGCGGAGAGGTCGCCGCTGCGCTCGGCCAGCGAGACAGCTCGGCCGGCGAGGTCCTCTCGATCCTCGTGCGCTGCCAGATCGTCCTGACTCTGAGTCGCCATCAGCCCCAGAAGACGCGCCTGTACCGCGAGCGCTCGGGAGTCCTCAAGCCCTTCGACGAGGCCGATCCCGATGCGCGCCTCGCGGAGGCCCTCGACGAGTCGACCGGTGTTCCCCAGCGATGCGCTGACGACCCAGTGGAGTTGCGCCGTCTCGATCGGATCGTGGAGGTCGCCGGTGAACCCAGCGCGTGCGAGCCGAAGTGCTCGCACTGCATCACCGAGGTCACGCCATTCGAGTGCCACCTCGAGCAGGAGCTCGGAGTGTTTCCTTCCTGCGCGGACGTCGGGGGCCGCTACCTGCGGCCACAGCTCGAGCAGGCGCTCGCCGAGCGGCGCCGCCGCGGCCGGCGCGAACGTCGCGAGCGCGTGGCGTCGGGCGGCGACCGTCGCCTCGAACGCGCGAGTCAGGTCGCGGGCCTGCATCCAATGCTCGGCCACCGACGCCGCGAGCTCGGGCTGCGCCGCAAGGCGCCGCTCGAGCGCCTCGCCGTAGCGCGCGTGCAGCGCGGCGCGCTCACTCGGCAGCAGGTCGGCGTGAACCGACTCCTGGATCAGAGCGTGGCGGAACATGTAGCCGTCGTCGACCGCCACGACGACGTTCGCGTCCAGTGCCTCGCGCAGTGCGCGGTTCAGCGCGTCGGGCGGGGCGGGCGACACCTCGTCGAGCACATCGTTCGGCACCTGCACGCCGCCGGCCGCCAGGACACCGACCACCGCCTTGGTCTCATCCGCCGTGCGCTCGTAGCGGGCGAGCACGAGGTCGCGCAGGGTCGCGGGCAGCTCCTCGCCGTCGAGGTCGACGAGCTCTTCGACGAAGAACGGCACGCCGCCGCTGCGGCCGATCACCGCCGCCAGATCCTCGGCCGTCAGACCGGTTCCGATGCGCGTCACCAGCTCGGCGGTCTGCTCCGGCGCGAGGCGGGTGACCTCGACGACCGTGACGGCGCGGTTGCGCTCTAGATCGGCGAGCAGGGGGCGCAGCGGATGCCCGCGACCCACGTCATCCGACCGATACGTCATGACCACCGTGACGCTCGATCCGCGCAGCGTGACGCTGAGCGTGCGCAGCAACGCGATCGTCGCGGCATCCGCCCAATGCAGGTCTTCGAGGATCAGCACGAGATGGAAGTCCGCACTCAACTCCTCGATGACCCGCTCGAGTGCTTCGGCGACGTAATCCGCTCCACGGGCCGCGGTCTCGGTGCCCCCGTCCGCGAGTTCCGGGAGGAGGGATCCCAGGGTCGCGAGCACGGTCGGGGTCTGCGCCGCCTCACGGAATGCGTCGTCGCCGACGGCCCGGTACACCTCGCGCAGCAGGCGGCGGATAGGGGTGTACGGGGCGCCGATCTCTCCGATGTCGACGCACTGGCCGACGGCGAGCACGACTGGGGGCCCGCCGTCGCGAGGGTCGGCGATGCCCGCGCGGAACTCCTGGAGCAGCCGCGTCTTGCCGATTCCCGCCTCTCCGCGCACCACGACCACGCGCGGCTCGCCCGCCCGGGACGCGTCGAAAGCGTCGCTCAGTGTGCGCAGCTCGGCAGCGCGGCCGATCATGGCGGCCCGGGCGCTCGTGTCGGGCATGGTCACATGGTGACAGGAAATCGCCGTGATCGGAACAACACGTCCGATTACTTCCGCTCGTCGGTTCGGCTCGCACATCGCCGCCCGGCTCACTGATCGTGAGTCGTTGGACAGACATACCGACCAGACGGTACCGTCGACGCGACTTGGGAGGTCGATGTGGACAGGTTCGCAGGCAGAGTGGCGATCATCACGGGCGCGAGCCGGGGGATCGGCTTCGCGATCGCGCGACGGATCGTCGCGGAGGGCGGTTCGGTCGTGATCACCGGCCGCAAGCAGGACGCTCTCGACGCGGCGGTCGCCGAGTTGGGCCCGGCCGCGAGCGGCGTCGCGGGCCGCGCGGACGATCCCGATCACCGCGCGGCGGTCTTCGCGCACGTCGCCGAGCGCCACGGTCGGCTGGACCACCTCGTCAACAACACCGGCATCAACCCCGTGTACGGGCCTCTGCTCGACATCGACGCCGACGCGGCGCGCAAGATCATGGAGGTCAACGTCGTCTCGGCGCTCGAGTGGACGCGCGGCGCCGTGGCATCCGGCCTGTCGACCTCGATCGTGAACATCGCGTCGGTCGCGGGGATCGGCGCGAGCCCCAACATCGCCTTCTACGGCATCTCGAAGGCGGCGCTCATGAACCTCACGGTGCAGCTGGCCTCCGAACTCGCACCGGCACTGCGTGTCAACGCGGTGGCGCCCGCGGTGATCAAGACGTCGTTCGCCCGTGCCCTCTACGAAGGGCACGAGGAGGAGGCATCCGCGGGATATCCCCTCGCGCGCCTCGGCGAGGTCGACGACGTCGCCGGCCCCGTGTCGTTCCTGCTGTCGGACGACGCGGCCTGGATCACCGGCCAGACGATCGTCATCGACGGCGGCGCGAGCACGCATCCGTTGATCTGAATCGCGAGGAGCACATCATGAAGGACTCCCACGTCGCCGATGACGTCATGCGCGCGGCCGTCGAACTGTTCGCCACGCGCGGCTACGCCAACACGAGCGTGCAGCAGATCGTCGAAGCCGCAGGCGTCACCAAGGGCGCGATGTACCACTACTTCGAGTCGAAGGACGACCTGCTCTTCGACATCTACGACCGGATGCTCTCGCTGCAGAAGGCGCGCCTCGACGAGATCATCGGCCGTGGGGGCGACACCGTCGACGTGCTGCGCAGCGTGTGCGTCGATGTCATCGAGACGTCGATCGCCCAGCTGCCCGAGGGCACCGTCTTCTTCCGCAGTGTGCACATGCTGTCGGAGCCCCGGCAGCGCGAGGTCACCCGTCGCCGTCGTGCGTATCACGACGAGTTCGCCGCGCTCATCACCCGCGGTCAGCGGGAGGGTGTCTTCCGCGACGACATCCCGGTCGCCCTGCTCGCCGCGCACTTCTTCAGCGATCTGCACTATCTGTCGCAGTGGTACTCGCCCGAGGGTCCCGAATCGGCCACGTTGGTCGCGCAGCAGATCACGGACCTCTTCCTGACGAGCCTGAGGAGCACGGAGAACCGCTAGCCGGCCGTCAGCCGAGTTCGTCGGTGAGGCGCCGTGCGATCTCGGCGGCCGGCATCCGTCGGGGGAAGACCGCGACGACCACGTCATCGTGCTCGGCCTCGGCGCCGTCGCCCGCGACGCCGAACCGGGCGAGCGCGTCGTCGAGCGCGCGCCGCAGTGTCGCGACCGGCACCTTCGCCCCGCGCAGCAGCCGGCGCAGGACGTGGTTGTGCACCGCCGTGACGAGCGCGGCGAAGCCGACGGCGTCGAGCGGGTCGACGCCCGGCAGCGCACGGCGCAGGTACTCGTCGAACAGGCGCTCGTAGCGGAAGACGGTGAGGATCTCGCGCTCGCGCAGCGCCGGCACCTCGCGCACCACCGCGTAGCGTCGCCGGGCGAGGTCGGGGTCGGCGGCGAAGTGCGTGAAGACGATGACGGATGCCTCGCACACCGCCTCCCACGGATCGTCGTGGCCGCCCTCGAGGAACGAGCGCAGCTGCTCGAGCAGCAGCTCGTGGTCGGCGAAGACGACGTCGTCCTTGCCGCCGAACTGGCGGAAGAACGTCGACCTCGACACGCCCGCTGCGCGCGCGATCTGCTCCACGGTCGTGGCGTCGAAGCCCTGCTGCGCGAACAGGTCGATCGCCGCGGCCACGACGGCGGTGCGGGCGGATGCCGGGGCTGCGGTGTCGCTCATGGTGCCACCGAGCCTAGACCGCCGCCACCGGCGGCTAGCCCTGCCGCGACCGGCCGATCCGCCGCAGGATCCACTTGTGGCCCTCGACGACGACCGCGATGAACAGCAGCAGACCGAGGCACGTCAGCCATTCCTCGCCGGTCAGCGAGGTCGCTCCGACGATGTTCTGCAGGAAGCCGATCTCGGTCGACAGCACGATGAGCAGCGTCGGCCACACCAGCAGCTTCGCGACCGCCGCGATCGGCGCGGCGAATCCCGTCTCGGGCGAGCGGCGCATCATCACCGCGCTCAGCACCGTTCCCAGGCCCACGATCACGTAGGCCATCGTCATCGAGTGCGTCGGCGACGTCGGGCTCGGGTCGTCGGGACCCCACACCAGCGGCACCCACGAGGCGAGGAAGACCGCGAAGCCGTATAGGCCCCACTCGGCGAAGGCGCCCGGATGGGCGACGCCCAGCTTCGGGTTGCGCGGCGGGCGGTCCATGATGCCCGGGGGCGAGGCATCCGCGGCGATCGCCAGCACCGCGAACAGCGTGACGATGAAGTTGAGCCACAGCACCATCGCGGGGAACAGCGCGACGCCGTCGGCGACGGCGAACGCGCTGGCGGCGAGGAACAGCAGCAGCAGCGAGATCAGCTGCGACATCTGGAACCGCAGGTACGCGGTGATCTTGTCGTAGACGACGCGGCCGAGTTCGACCGCGCGCACGAGTGTCGAGAAGTTGTCGTCGGTGAGGACGAGCTTCGCGGCCTGCTTGGTGACCTCGGCGCCCGACCCCATCGCGACGCCGACGTCGGCCTGCTTGATCGCGGCCGCGTCGTTGACCGCGTCACCGGTCATCGCGACGATCTCGCCCTGCGACTGCAGCAGGGTGACGAGCCGCAGCTTGTCCTGCGGGGTCACGCGACCGAACACGTGCAGGTCGGGCAGGCGCGCGAGCAGCTCCTCGTCGCTGAGCTCGCGCAGCTGCGCTCCGCTGATGGCGCCCGTGCCGAGCCCGAGCTCGGCGCCGATGGCACCCGCGGTGACGGCGTGGTCGCCGGTGATCATGCGCACCTCGATGCCCGCCTCGTGCGCGACGTCGACGGCGATCTTCGACGTGGGTCGCAACGGGTCGACGATGCCGACGATGCCGATGAGATCGAGGTCGTTCACGTACGACTGCGGGTCGGCGATGACGCCGGGCTCGTCGGCGGTGTCGAGGAACCGGGCGGCGAACGCGAGCGTGCGCAACCCGGTCGACGACATCGACTCGAGCTGCTCGGTGACGGTCGCGGGATCGATCGGCACGCGCGAGCGGTCCTCGGCGTACATCGTCGTGCAGCGGCCGAGCACGACATCCGGCGCGCCCTTGACGAACTCCACCAGCCGCTCGGTGCCCTCGACCTCGAGCCGGTGGAACGTGGCCATGTAC
>JAUHVN010000131.1 GCA_030425055.1 Actinomycetes bacterium
GATGTGTACTCAGTCGTCACGTCGGGCGATGCCGACCTCGCGATCGGCACCCGCATCCCTCCCGCCGAACTCCGATCCGAGGTGATCGGCCAGGCGTTCCTCTGGGCGCAGGTCGCGGCATCCCACCCTCTCGCCTCGCGTGGCGAGGTGTCGATCGACGACCTCATGAGCGAGGACCTCATCGTCATGACTCCGGCACACGGAGTGCGCCGCCTGTTCGACGCCGCCGCGGCGGGTGAGGGGCTCTCGTACACGCCGAGCGTCGAGACCGGAACCGCGATCGTCGCGCAGGCGCTCGCTGCGGCCAGACGCGGTGTCTGCATCGTCTCGGATGACGCCCGCTTCGGGCTGCGCTCGCTGCCCATCCGCACCGACGAGGGCGCCCTCACCGTCACCCTGTTCGGCGTGTGGGATCCGATCCATCACGCATCCGACCGCATCCGCGACGAAGTGCGCGCGCTGGCCGACTACGTGGTGGAGCTGTACGGCTGAGCCGTGGCGCGCCGCCGCCGTCAGACCTCGACGGCTTCGCGCTCGCGGTACTGTTCACGCGACAGCGCCCACTCGTAGCGGTCGAGGCGGAAGCGCACGTAGAAGATCAGGAAGAAGATCACCACGCCCATCGCGACCCACGGGCCGATCGCGCGCGTGACGACGAACTCCGACGCGGTCGACACCGTGAGGTGCCAGCCCTCCCACGCCGAGATCGACAGCTCGGCCAGTGCCCACACCATCGTGATGTGCGCCGCGACCCGCCGATAGACGGGGTGGTCGGCGGTCAGGCGCCGGTACGGCGTCACGAGCGGCATGAGGTGCACGGCGAGCGGTCGGCGTGTGAACGCGGTCGCCCCGACGGCGATCGCGATGAGCGCGCTGAGCGCCACCCCGACCCCGAAGTAGACGACGTGCGACTGCGTGAGCACGCCGGCGATCGCCTTGACGACGGCGTACCCGAGCGACAACGGCAAGAGGATGCCGACGCCGTATCCGAGGCGTCGGCGGACGACGATGAGCACGACGGTGAGTGCACTGGCCGCGATCATCGCGGTGATGAGTCCGAACCACCGGTCTGCGAGCAGGAACACCACCATCGGCAGCAGCGAGGTGACCGCGGTGACGAAGCCGGGGCGGCGGAGGGTGATGGCGGGAGTGGACATGATCTGCACCTGCGTTCGGTCGATGTACGTCCCAGTCTCGAGATGCGACGGTCGCGCGGCCTCCACCGATCGATTGAGCGCGCGTCGTACATGTGAGCTACGACTCGAAGACCCGCTCGCCGCCGATCCACACTCCCCGGACGGCACGGGACTGGGTGATGTCGCGGGTGGGGTCGCCGTCGACCAGTACGAGGTCGGCTCGCAGCCCAGGCGCGATGCGCCCGCGATCGGTGAGTCCGAAGACGTCGGCGGCCGTCGACGTGGCACCGCGCAGCGCGTCGACCGGTGGCAACCCCGCAGCAACGAGACGCGCGAGTTCGTCGTGCACCGAGTCGCCGAACGGAACCCGGTGGGGCACGTGCGGGTTGTCGCTGGCATCCGTTCCCGCGAGCACGGGCGCACCGGCGTCGCGGAAGACCCGGACCGCGCTCTCGCCGTACCGGTACTTCAGCCGGGCTGCCGGCACGAGCGCGCCGAGGATCTTCATGCGCAGCGACCCGCCGATCGCCGACGCCGTCCCGTCCATCATGCCGAGGGTGGGGATGACGGCGGTGCGCGCAGCGGCGATGAGGCCGCGCGTCGTCGCGTCGATGTCACCGTTCAACGGGGTGTGGGTGACGATGTCCACGCCGCCGTCGAGAGCCGAGCGGAGTGTACGCAGGCTGACGATGTGGGCGATCGCTATCAGGCCGGCGGAGTGCGCCTCGGCAGCGAGCGCTGCCACCGTCTCCGTCGACAACGGCTTCGCGCCCGGGATCACCGGGTCCTCGATGATGATCTTGATGAGGTCGGATCCATCGGCGACGCGGTCGGCCACGAAGCGTGCCGCATCGAGCGGACCGGCGACGCCACTCGTCCCGGGCATCCCGATCGACTGGATGAACCTCGATCCCGGTCCGCTTGCCACGTACCCCGCCGTCAGGATGCCGGGCAGGCCGGTTCCCGCTTGAGCTCGGCGATCGTCGCGAGGTCGATCGAGCCGAGGTCGCAGACGGTGGTGACGCCGGCCCGCGCAGCAGACTCGAGGTGCACGCGGGACGTCGGGTGAGCGTGGGCATCGATCAGACCCGGCAGGAGTGTCGCGCCGCGACCATCGATGAGCTCTGCATCTTGGGCGTCGACGTCGGACGCGATGAGACCGTTTCGGACGCCGATCGTCGCGCTCGAATGCACGGCTTCGCCGTCGAACACCGTGACGTCGGTGAAGAGGAGGCTCGTCATTATGCCCTTCCCGCCGTCATCGATCCCCGCCTGGCGATGCTTCGCATCGCACGATCTTCAGGCGTGCCCGACCGCTGGTCGCGCCTGCGCTGCGCGACCACCAGTGTCAGCATGGTCGCACCCGCGACGAGATAGAGGGTGTGCAGAGCCCAGATCGGTCCGAGCGGCAGGGAGATCACGTAGACAGTCCACAGCGCATTGCCCGCGTTGACGAGGAGGAGGTTCGGGAGGCTGTACGAGCGGACCTCGCGTGTGCGAACTGCCTTGACGACCATGGGCACATGACTGATGGCGAAGATCACGCTCGCGAAGGCACCCACCGCCTCTGCGACGCCGCCAGCATCCATTTTCGTCAGCCTTTCCTGATTATCAGGTATGCCTGATTATCAGGTCTGGGGTATGGTTTGTCAATGATGGAGCCGCCGGCGATCGCCCTCTTCCGACAGGCTTACAACGCCATCTCGCTCCACGTCACGGATGCCGTCGCCGAGGTCATGCCTCTCAACCGCCCGTCGTTCGGCAACGTGATGGAGCAACTGGACCTCAACGACGGGATGCGGCTCACCGACCTCGCACGCGGAGCGGGCATGGCACCTCAGTCGATCGGCGAACTCGTCGACCAGCTCGAAGACCTCGGGCTGGTGGAGCGCCGACCCGATCCGGACGACCGACGGGTGAAGCGCGTATGGCTCACAGACGACGGGCGGCAGGGGCAACGCGTCGCGGAGCGTGTCATCCGAGAGAGCGAAGTGAGGATCGCCGAGGTCATCGGACCGGATCGACTGGCGCAGCTCAAAGACGACATGCGTGCGATCGTCGAGGCGTTCGAGACTGAGGAGCCGCGCGGCTAGGACCCTCCGCTGGTCGTCGGGGGCAATGCGGCCGCCATGAGCGCGATCAGCTCCCACGCCGTGTGCGCTGCGGCGAGGCCCGTGATGCCGGCGTGGTCGTACGCGGGGGCCACCTCGACGACGTCGCATCCGACGATCGTCAGCCCACGCAGCCGCCGCAGCACCGCGAACAGCTCGGCGGTCGTGATCCCCGCCACCTCGGGTGTTCCGGTGCCCGGGGCGTGCGCGGGATCGAGCACGTCGATGTCGACCGAGAGGTACACGGGCACATCGCCGACCCTCTCTCGGATCTGCGACGCGATCTCGGCGGCCGACCGCTCGAGGAACTCCTCGCTGCGGATGATCCGGAAGCCCGCGCGCGCGTCGTCGACGAGTTCGTCCGGGTCGTAGATACCGCCGCGGATGCCGACGTGCTGGCAGTGGTCGAGATCGAGCAGACCCTCCTCGGCCGCGCGCCGGAACGGCGAGCCGTGCCAGATGCTCGCGCCGTGCAGGGTGTCCCACGTGTCGAGGTGGGCGTCGAAGTGCACGACCGCGAGCGGGCCGTGCGCCGAGGCGGCCGCGCGAAGCAGAGGCAGCGCGATGGTGTGGTCGCCGCCCAGCGCGGCGATCCGTGCGCCTCCCGCGACCAGGCGACGGGCGTGGACCTCGACCGCGTCGACGGCGCGCTCAATCCCGTACGGGCCGACCGCGACATCGCCGGCATCCGCAACCTGCACGTGTCGGAACGGATGCAGGTCATGGACCGCGTGATACGGATGCAGTTGACGCGAGTTCTCGCGGATGTGAGCGGGTCCGAACCGCGCGCCGGGCCGGAAGCTCGTGCCCGAGTCGAACGGCACACCGAGCACGGCGATGTCGGTGCGCGCGACCGCGTCGATCGTCGGAAGAAACGCGAAGGTCGCGGTTCCGGCGTACCGCGGCAGGTCGGGATCGTGCCGCTGGCCGATGATGTCGTCGCTCATGCCGACACTCTCGCACGAAGCGGTGTCAGCCGATCGTCCGACGACATCATCCGGCTGCGACCGCCAGCGCTCCGCGCTCGAGCCCGAGCATCGCCTCGACCGCGGTCCCCATGAGGGCACGACGCTCGGCCGAGGCACCCCAGCGCACGAGGGCGTGGGCATTCAGCCCGTCGATCATGCCGAGCATCTGGCGCGCGACCGCCGCGGGATCGCCGACGACGAACAAACCACGCTCGACACCGCGGCGCACTTCGGCCTCGAGGAACTCGATCCACGCGTCCATCTGCGCGCGCACCTGCCCCGCGAGCTCCTCGTTGCGCGCGAGGCCCCACGCCTGCACCCACACGAGCGTGACGTCGTCGCGCGAGCCGTCGAGCAGCGTCGAGAGCAGCAGCCGCAGACGCGTGGCCGGGTCGTCGACGTCGGAGACGATGCGCTCGATCTCGCGCAGCTCGTCGGCGACGATCGCTGTGAACGCGTCGGCGACGACGGCGTCCATCGACGGCGTGTAGTGGGCCACCAGTGCCGGCGCGACCCCCGCCTCGGCCGCGACCGCTCGCAGCGTCACGGCCGCAGGCCCCTCGCCGATCGCGATCCGGCGGGCGGCCTCGGCGATCTCGGCGCGGCGCTCGTCGGGAGAGCGACGAGAGCGTGCCGGACGAGTGGTGGCATCCGAGGGCTTTGACGGCATAGGAATGATTCTGTACGCTCAGTCGCTAATTGATCAAGTGATCAACAAGGAGCACACATGACGTGGCGCATGCCGGCCGAGACCGCACCGCACGAGCGCACCTGGATGGCGTTCCCCCGAGAGGGCCAGACCCTGGGCGAGTCCGCGGCCGAACGCGACGAGGCGTACGCGGCCTGGACCGCCGTCGCCCACGCGGTCGCCGAGTTCGAACCGCTCACGATGGTGGTCGACCCGTCGGAGTCCGACCGCGCAGCCCGCATGCTCGACTCGGGCATCGACGTGCGCGAAGCCCCGCTCGACGAGTACTGGATGCGCGACATGGGGCCGACGTTCGTCGTCGACGACGAGCGGCCCGGCGTGCTCGGCGCCGTCGACTGGACCTTCAACGGCTGGGGGGCGCCGGAATGGGCCGACTGGCGACTGTCGGCCGAGATCGGCCGTTTCGTCGCAGACGAGGTCGGTGCCGAACTCGTCAGTTCGCTGCTCGTCAACGAAGGCGGCGGCATCCACGTCGACGGTGAGGGCACGGTGCTGCTCACCGAGACCGTGCAGCTCGACCCGCGCCGCAACCCCTTCGCCGACCGCGCCCGCGTCGAGGCCGAGATGGCCCGCACGATCGGTGCCACCCACGCCGTCTGGCTGCCGCGCGGCCTCACGCGCGACTACGACGAGTTCGGCACCAACGGTCACGTCGACATCGTGGCGACCATCCCCTCACCCGGCCGCCTGCTGCTGCACGCGCAGCACGACACGAGCCACCCCGACGCGGCCGTGACCGCCGAGCTGCGCACCCTGCTCGCCGAGCAGACGGATGCCGCCGGCCGCCGGTTCGACATCATCGACCTGCCCGCACCCGCGACGCTGCGCGACGACGAGGGCTTCGTCGACTGGAGCTACGTCAACCACCTCGTCGTCAACGACGGCGTGATCGCGTGCGGGTTCGGCGAGGAGAAGGCGGATGCCGCGGCCCGCGGCATCCTCGAAGACGCCTACCCCGGCCGCAGGGTCGTGACCGTCGACGCACGCGCGATCTTCGCCCGCGGCGGCGGCATCCACTGCATCACGCAGCAGCAGCCCTTCGTCTCGGCCGCTGCGCGGCCGGCTCAGGAACCGCCGGCGGTGTCGTCATGAGCTTCGAGGTGACCGAGGCGTCGATCGCCGACCTGCGCGCCGCACTCGAGAGCGGAGCAGCGACCGCCGTCGACCTCGTGCGCGCGTACCTCGCGCGCGTCGACGCCTACGACGGACCCGACACCGAGACCGCACTGAACGCCGTCGTCGTGCGCAACCCCGACGTGCTCGCCGAGGCCGAGGCATCCGACGCCCGGCGCGCCCGCGGCGAGACGCTCGGGCCGCTCGACGGCATCCCGTACACCGCGAAGGACAGCTACCTCGTGCGCGGGCTGACCGCGGCATCCGGCAGCCCCGCGTTCGCCGATCTCGTCGCGCAGCACGACGCGTTCACGATCGAGCGGCTGCGCGGCGGCGGAGCGATCTGCCTCGGCCTCACCAACATGCCGCCGATGGCCAACGGCGGCATGCAGCGCGGCGTCTACGGCCGCGCCGAGAGCCCCTACAACGCGGGGTTCCTGACCGCGCCGTTCGGCTCGGGCTCATCGAACGGCTCGGGGACGGCCACTGCCGCGTCGTTCGCCGCATTCGGACTCGGCGAGGAGACGTGGTCGAGCGGCCGAGGACCGGCCTCGAACAACGCCCTGTGCGCCTACACGCCGTCGCGCGGAGTGATCTCGGTGCGCGGCAACTGGCCGCTCGTGCCCACCATGGACGTCGTCGTGCCGCAGACGCGCACGATGGCCGACCTGCTCGAAGTGCTCGAGGTCATCGTCGCCGACGACTCCGAGACCCGCGGCGACTTCTGGCGCCGGCAGCACTGGATCCCGATCCCGACGGCGTCGTCGGTGCGACCCGAGTCGTACCCCGCGCTCGCGCCGACGGATGCCGCCTCCGCGGCGTCGACCCTCGACGGCCTGCGCATCGGGGTTCCGCGCATGTACATCAACGCCGACGACGCCCCCGACGGCGAGGGGATCGGCGGTCCGACGGGTCGCCGCATCCGCACGCGCGACTCGGTGATCGAGCTGTGGCAGCAGGCCCGCCGCGACCTCGAAGCCGCCGGCGCGACGGTGGTCGAGGTCGACTTCCCGGCCGTCTCGAACTACGAGGGCGACCGCCCCGGCGCCCCCACGATCGCAACGCGCGGCCTCGTCTCGCCCGACTACCTGCACCGCGAGATCGTCGACCTGTCGGCGTGGGGCTGGCAGGACTTCCTCGACGCCAACGGCGACCCGGCGCTGCGCGACCTCGCCGAGGTCGACGGCGCACGGATCTTCCCGCATCCCGACGGCGCGCTCCCCGATCGCTATACCGGCTTCGACGATGACATCGCCGAGTACCCGGACTGGGTCCGCGCGAACCCGGGTGTCGATCCGTGGACCGGAATGCCCGAGCTCGCTGAGGGGCTTCTGGGGCTCGAGGAGACG
>JAUHVN010000132.1 GCA_030425055.1 Actinomycetes bacterium
GAGCGGACCCCGCCGCTCGACGGCGATCGATCCGACCGGGCCGGCGAGCGCCGAGATCGACGTGGCATCGCCCGGTGTCGCCGCCGAGTCACGCGTGCTCCCGCCGCCCCCGACGATGCCCGCCGCACACGCCGCCGCGGTCGCCGCGGCCTCGGCCCCCGCTCCGGCGGATGCCGCGCCGGCACCCGCCGTCGCGTCCCCGGCTGCCGCGACCGCGCCTGCCGCTCCCGCGACCGCGTCCGTCGCCGCGGCGGATGCCGCGCCGTCCCCGATCCCGGCCCCCGCGTACGCAGCCGACGAGGCGCGCGAAGAGGAGGCCGCCGCGGCGGACGTGCCCGCGGTCGACGACGTCGAGTGGAGCGCACCGCCGGCAGCCTCCCTCGAGCTCACCGACGAGGTCACCGGGGCCGCGCCGGGCGCCCCCACCCCGATCTCGGCGATCCCGCGCTCCGCCGTCACGGCCGGCGCCGACGTGCCGCTGTTCGCCCCGCCCGCCGCCGACGAGGCGGCCGACACCGCACCGGCCGACGCCCCGTCGGTCGACGCGACGCCGGTTGCCGCGACGCCGGCCGACGCGATCTTCGCGCCCCCGGCCACGGCCGGCGGCTGGACGCCCTCACGTTCGCCGGCTCCCGATCCCGAGGCATCCGACGAGGCGTCGGCCGAGGTCTCGGCGATCGCGGGCGCTCCCGATGCCGGCGGTCCCCGCTCGGCGCGGACGTCGGTGTCGGCGCTGTACACGCGCGCCGAGATCCCCGAGGATCCGCTCGACGAGACGATCGTCGCGCGGCGCCGCCGCTCGCGCTGGACGCTGAGCCCGGTCGGGGGTCAGCCCGTCCCGCTGACGTCCGAGGTGGTCATCATCGGCCGACGCCCCGCACCGGATGCCGCCTACCCGGCCGCGCAGCTCGTCGCGGTGCACGACGGCACGGTGTCGAAGACCCATGCGCGCATGGTGCTGCGCGACGACCGCTGGTTCATCACCGACCTCGGATCGACCAACGGCGTGCTGTTCCCCACGGTGCTGGGCACCGACGTCGAGGCGACCCCGGGCGAAGAGACCGAGGCGGGCGAGCGCTTCCTGCTGGGCGACGCCGAGATGCGGCTGGCGCGGGTCGACGAGTGAGCGACTCCGTCGACGACGAGACGATCCGCGTAGGACGCGACTCCGTCGACGATCGCACGCAGCCGGCGACCCGTCGCCCCCATGTCGACGCCGACGGCGAAGAGGCGGCCGGACCCGCATCGGCCCAGATCGACACCGCCCCGATCGACGTCGGACCGACAGCGACGATGCCGGCGTCGCGGGCGCGCGACGCCAGCGAGGACACCATCGTCGCGCGCGATCCCGACGTGCCGCGCGCCGCCGACACGACGCCGGATGCCGCGACCGGCCGCCGTGCAGCGCGCGAAGGCGATGCACCGCAGCGCATCTACCGACCCCGCGCCGACGAGCCCGTCGTGGTGGCGCGCACCCCGCCGCCGCCGCGCGCCGCCCAGCCGGCGGCCGACACCGCCGCGGTCGAAGCGCAGCAGCGCCGCATCGGCCTGCGTCGCGTCGTCTGGCTCGCCATCGGCGCCGTGGCGATCGCGCTCGCGGGCGTCATGACCGTGATCCTGCTGACGCTGGGCGGCTGAGCGGCATCCGTTTGACCGCCCCGCCCCGCGGCGCGTATCATTGAGTCGGTGTGCGCCCATGCGCTCCTCCCGTCGTGCCCCGGCTCGAAGGAGGCGGATAGGCGCCGCATCTCAGGGAACGGTCTGCGAACAGGCCACCCCCACGGCATATCCACCAACCCAGACACGACGGATCCTCGGCGTGTCGGTGGATCCACGTGAGCCCGGAGCGGATCCCGCATCCGACCGGGGGAGACCCACGAACGCTGTCACCGTGCAGCACAAACAGGAGAAGAACGTGCCAACCATTCAGCAGTTGGTTCGCAAGGGACGCAAGCCCAAGGTCGCCAAGACCAAGGCGCCGGCCCTGAAGTCGAACCCGCAGCAGGCAGGCGTCTGCACCCGCGTCTACACGACCACGCCCAAGAAGCCCAACTCGGCGATGCGCAAGGTCGCCCGTGTCAAGCTCCGCAACGGCACCGAGGTCACCGCCTACATCCCCGGCGAGGGCCACAACCTGCAGGAGCACTCGCTCGTGCTCGTGCGCGGCGGTCGTGTGAAGGACCTGCCCGGTGTGCGCTACAAGATCGTCCGCGGAGCCCTGGACACCCAGGCCGTCAAGAACCGTAAGCAGGCTCGCAGCCGCTACGGCGCGAAGAAGGGCTGAGAAAGATGCCTCGTAAGGGACCCGCCCCGAAGCGCCCCGTCGTCAACGACCCGGTGTACGGCGCCCCCGTCGTCACCCAGCTGGTCAACAAGATCCTCGTCGACGGCAAGAAGTCGCTCGCCGAGTCGATCGTCTACAACGCCCTCCGCGGTGTCGAGGCCAAGAACGGCCAGGACGCCGTGGCGACGCTCAAGAAGGCGCTCGACAACGTGCGCCCCACCCTCGAGGTCAAGAGCCGCCGCGTCGGCGGTTCGACCTACCAGGTGCCCGTCGAGGTCAAGCCGCACCGTGCGAACACGCTCGCGCTGCGCTGGCTCGTCAGCTACGCGAAGGGTCGTCGTGAGAAGACGATGACCGAGCGTCTGCAGAACGAGATCCTCGACGCGTCGAACGGCCTCGGTGCCGCGGTCAAGCGCCGCGAGGACACCCACAAGATGGCCGAGTCGAACCGCGCCTTCGCGCACTACCGCTGGTAACAGCACCCGGTCGCCGGCCGGAGACGATCCTCCGGCCGGCGCCACCGCGACCACCTCACCACACGTAAGGAACCCACCCCGTGGCACAAGAAGTGCTGACCGACCTCAAGAAGGTCCGCAACATCGGCATCATGGCGCACATCGATGCCGGCAAGACGACGACGACCGAGCGCATCCTGTTCTACACCGGCGTCAACCACAAGATCGGCGAGACCCACGACGGCGCTGCGACCACCGACTGGATGGAGCAGGAGCAGGAGCGCGGCATCACGATCACGTCGGCGGCCGTCACGTGCTTCTGGGAGGGGTCGCAGATCAACATCATCGACACCCCCGGCCACGTCGACTTCACGGTCGAGGTCGAGCGCTCGCTGCGCGTGCTCGACGGCGCGGTCGCCGTCTTCGACGGCAAGGAGGGCGTCGAGCCCCAGTCCGAGACGGTGTGGCGTCAGGCCGACAAGTACGACGTGCCCCGCATCTGCTTCGTCAACAAGATGGACAAGCTGGGCGCCGACTTCTACTTCACCGTCGACACGATCGTGTCGCGCCTGAAGGCGAAGCCGCTCGTGCTGCAGATCCCGATCGGCGTCGAGAACGACTTCGTCGGCGTCGTCGACCTCGTCTACATGCGTGCCCTGGTGTGGCCCGGCGATGCCAAGGGTGACGTCACCATGGGCGCCAAGTACGAGATCCAGGAGATCCCCGCCGACCTCGTCGACAAGGCGAACGAGTACCGCGAGCAGCTGCTCGAGACCGTCGCCGAGAGCGACGAGACGCTGCTCGAGAAGTACTTCGGCGGCGAGGAGCTGACCCCCGAGGAGATCAAGGGCGCGATCCGCAAGCTCACCATCTCGTCCGAGGTCTACCCCGTCCTGTGCGGCTCGGCGTTCAAGAACCGCGGTGTGCAGCCGATGCTGGACGCCGTCGTCGACTACCTGCCGTCGCCGCTGGACGTGCCCTCGATCGAGGCTCACGACCCGAAGGACGAAGAGATCGTCATCGAGCGTCACGCCGACGCCGACGAGCCCTTCGCAGCCCTCGCGTTCAAGATCGTGTCGCACCCGTTCTTCGGTCGTCTCACCTACATCCGCGTGTACTCGGGCAAGCTCGACTCCGGCTCGCAGGTGGTCAACGCCACCAAGCAGAAGAAGGAGCGCATCGGGAAGATCTTCCAGATGCACGCCAACAAGGAGAACCCGGTCGACTCGGTGACCGCGGGCCACATCTACGCGGTGATCGGCCTCAAGGACACCACCACGGGCGACACGCTGTCCGACTCCGGCCAGCAGGTCGTGCTCGAGTCGATGACGTTCCCCGAGCCGGTGATCGAGGTCGCGATCGAGCCCAAGACCAAGGCCGACCAGGAGAAGCTGGGTCTCGCGATCCAGAAGCTCGCCGAAGAGGACCCGACGTTCCGCGTCGAGCAGAACGCCGAGACCGGCCAGACCGTCATCCGCGGTATGGGCGAGCTCCACCTCGACATCCTCGTCGACCGCATGAAGCGCGAGTTCAAGGTCGAGGCCAACGTCGGCAAGCCCCAGGTGGCGTACCGCGAGACGATCCGCAAGACCGTCGAGCGTCACGACTACACCCACAAGAAGCAGACGGGTGGCTCGGGCCAGTTCGCGAAGATCCAGTTCGCGATCGAGCCCCTCGAGGTCACGGCCGACAAGATCTACGAGTTCGAGAACAAGGTCACCGGTGGCCGCATCCCGCGCGAGTACATCCCCTCGGTCGACGCGGGCTTCCAGGACGCGATGAACGTCGGCGTCCTCGCCGGCTACCCGCTGGTGGGCGTGAAGGCGACGCTGATGGACGGCCAGTCGCACGACGTCGACTCGTCCGAGATGGCGTTCAAGATCGCCGGATCCATGGGCTTCAAGGAGGCCGTGCGCAAGGCGAGCCCCGTGCTGCTCGAGCCGCTGATGGCGGTCGAGGTGCGTACTCCCGAGGAGTACATGGGCGACGTCATCGGCGACCTCAACAGCCGCCGCGGTCAGATCCAGTCGATGGAGGATGCCGCGGGCGTCAAGGTCGTGCGTGCACTCGTGCCGCTGTCCGAGATGTTCGGCTACATCGGCGACCTGCGCTCGAAGACCTCGGGCCGCGCCGTGTACTCGATGGAGTTCGACAGCTACTCGGAGGTCCCCAAGGCCGTCGCCGAGGAGATCGTCCAGAAGAACAAGGGCGAGTAGCCCTGCCGGGACTCCGGCGATCGAGTGGCGGCGAAGCCGCCGTATCGAGATCCCGGAGTCACGGATCACAACTGCATACAAGAAATCACCAGAAACCCCTCCACTATGGTGGAGGAATCCCCGTAGAGAGCCGGTCGCAAACCAGCGCCCGGAGCTTCTACACGACAGTCCTGAGGAGGACCAAGTGGCCAAGGCCAAGTTCGAGCGGACCAAGCCGCACGTGAACATCGGAACGATCGGACACGTCGACCACGGCAAGACGACGCTCACCGCGGCGATCTCGAAGGTGCTCGCCGACAAGTACCCGTCGGATGTCAACGTCATTCGTGACTTCGGCTCGATCGACTCGGCTCCCGAGGAGCGTCAGCGCGGCATCACGATCAACATCTCGCACGTCGAGTACGAGACCCCCAAGCGTCACTACGCGCACGTCGACGCCCCCGGTCACGCCGACTACATCAAGAACATGATCACCGGTGCCGCCCAGATGGACGGCGCGATCCTCGTGGTCGCGGCGACCGACGGCCCGATGGCCCAGACCCGTGAGCACGTTCTGCTCGCCAAGCAGGTCGGCGTTCCCTACCTGCTCGTCGCGCTGAACAAGGCCGACATGGTCGATGACGAGGAGATCCTGGAGCTCGTCGAGCTCGAGGTCCGCGAGCTGCTTTCGTCGCAGGACTTCGACGGCGACAACGCGCCGGTCATCCGCGTCTCGGGCCTGAAGGCGCTCGAGGGCGACGCCGAGTGGGCCGAGAAGATCGTCGAGCTCATGGAGGCCGTCGACGAGTCGATCCCCGACCCGGTGCGCGACCGCGACAAGCCGTTCCTGATGCCTATCGAGGACGTCTTCACCATCACCGGCCGCGGCACCGTCGTGACCGGCCGTGCCGAGCGTGGCACGCTGGCCATCAACTCCGAGGTCGAGATCGTGGGTCTGCGCCCGACGCAGAAGACGATCGTCACCGGTATCGAGATGTTCCACAAGCAGCTCGACGAGGCCTGGGCCGGCGAGAACTGTGGTCTGCTCCTCCGCGGCACCAAGCGTGACGAGGTCGAGCGCGGCCAGGTCGTCGTCAAGCCGGGTTCGGTCACGCCGCACACCGACTTCGAGGGCACCGCGTACATCCTGTCCAAGGACGAGGGTGGCCGCCACAACCCGTTCTTCGCGAACTACCGCCCGCAGTTCTACTTCCGCACCACCGACGTCACCGGCGTCATCACGCTGCCCGAGGGCACCGAGATGGTCATGCCCGGTGACACCACCGAGATGTCGGTCGAGCTGATCCAGCCGATCGCCATGGAGGAGGGCCTCGGCTTCGCGATCCGTGAGGGTGGCCGTACCGTCGGCGCCGGCACGGTCACCAAGATCCTGAAGTGAGCCGGCTCGACTCGATGCCGCGCAGCGGCGTTGAGTCGAGATCGGCTCAGATCGAGTAGCCGCCGCAGGCGGCGTATCGAGATCTAGAGCCAGCACCGGAGGGGCCGGATCCGCAAGGATCCGGCCCCTTCTGCATGCCCGCCCGGTTCCGGAGGAGAACCGGGCTTCGGGAGGACTGCTGGGGCGCAGGCATCCTCCCCAACCTCAGGCATCCTCCCGAACCTCAGGCATCCTCCCGGAGTCACGACCGTCGCGCGCGGTGCAGACCCTGGGCGACCGCCCGCATCACGAGATCCTGCACCTGCTCCCAGCGGTCGACCACCTGCGTGTAGCTGACGCGGATCACGTGGTAGCCCATCAGCCGCAGGGCAGCATCGTGGCGGATGTCCTCGTCGCGCTGCGCGCCGACATGATGGCCGCCGTCGATCTGCAGCGCGAGCCTCTCTCCGATGAGCAGATCGACGAGATGTCCGGCGATCCAGATCTGCCGGCGCAGCGGCAGGCCTGTCGGCAGGGACATTGGGAGGTGCCAGATGTCGAACGTATCCATGACGTGCAGTCATCGGGGTCGGGCCATGAAAGGCCGAGTGATGTGGGCCGTGGTCCTGGCGGCGGTCGGGGCGCTGGCCGCGAACGCGCCGGGGCTTGCGCGCGCCGCCGACGATCGCGCCGACTCCATCTACAGCAACGGGGCGATCCTCACGATGGAGGGCGATGCGCCGGCGTACGTGGAGGAGCCGGGCGTCGACGTGGAGCGGCGCACCGAGACGTTCGCGGCGATCCGCCTGGAGATCGACAACTGGCGCTGGGCGGGCGTGCCGTTCTTCCTGCGCACCGGCAAGCGCCTGGCCCAGGGCCAGCGGATCATCTCGATCGCATTCCGCGAGCCGCCCAAGAGCATGTTCCCGCCCGGCTCCGGCGTCGGCGTGCAGGGGCCGGACCACCTCACCTTCGACCTCGCCGATTCCTCGAAGCTGTCGCTGTCGTTCTACGGCAAGCGGCCCGGCCCGGGCATGCGGCTGGAC
>JAUHVN010000133.1 GCA_030425055.1 Actinomycetes bacterium
GAGCAGCAGCACCTTCGGGTCCATCATGAGCGCGCGGCTCATCGCGACCATCTGGCGCTCACCGCCCGACAGCGAGCCGGCGCGCTGCTTGAGGCGGCCGCCCAGCTCCGAGAAGATGCCGGTCACGAACTCGAGGCGCTCCTTGTACTTGCCCGGGGCCTGGTAGAGCCCCATCTGCAGGTTCTCCTCGATCGTGAGGCTCGGGAAGACGTTGTTCGTCTGCGGGATGAAGCCGACGCCGCGCGCGACGAGCTTGTTGGCCTTCAGCCCCGTGATGTCATCGCCTTCGAGCGCGATCGAGCCGCTGCGGATGTTCACTTGACCGAAGATCGCCTTCAGCAGCGTCGATTTGCCGGCTCCGTTGGGGCCGATGATGCCGACCAGTTCGCCCTGGTGGACGATCATGTTGCATCCGTTGAGGATGTTGACGCCCGGGAGGTAGCCGGCGTGGACGTCCTCGATGAGGACCACGGGGGTGTCGGTGGTGACGGCGCTCACTTGTGCTTCTCCTCCGACTTGCGGACGGCTTCCTCTTCGGCTTCGCCTTCGGCGACGATTGCATCGGCGGTCATCGACGACGCGGAGTCGCCGCCTTCGACGGTCGGGATGCGGCCGGTGACCTGGCCGAGGTCGACATCCTGGTGCGCACCGAGGTACGCGTCGATGACGGCGGGGTTGCGCATGACCTCGTGGGGGTCGCCTTCGGCGACGATCTTGCCCTCGGCCATCACGACGACCCAGTCGGCGATGTGGCGGACCATGTGCATGTCGTGCTCGACGAACAGCACGGTCATGCCCTCGTCCTTCAGGTCGAGGATGTGATCGAGCAGCGACTGCGTCAGCGCCGGGTTCACACCGGCCATCGGCTCGTCGAGCATCACGAGGGTGGGCTCGGTCATGAGCGACCGGGCCATCTCGAGGAGCTTGCGCTGCCCGCCCGAGAGGCTGGCGGCGAAGTCGTCGGCCTTCGCGTCGAGCTTGAACCGCGTGAGCAGGTCCATCGCACGGTCTTCGAGCGCCTCGTCCTGCGAGCGCCACAGCGGCGGGATGAGGCTCGACCAGAACTTCTCGCCGCGCTGGTTCTTCGCGCCGAGCTTCATGTTCTCCATCACCGTGAGCAGGCCGAGGGCCTTGGTGAGCTGGAACGTGCGCACCAGGCCCATCCGTGAGACCTTGTAGGCCGGCACGCCTGAAAGGGAATGTCCGTCGAAGCTCCACGTGCCCTCGTTGGGCTTGTCGAAGCCGGTGAGCAGGTTGAACAGCGTGGTCTTGCCGGCGCCGTTCGGGCCGATGAGGGCCGTGATCGCGCCGCGCGGGATCTCGAGGTGGTCTACGTCGACCGCGTGCACGCCGCCGAAGGAGCGGCGCACGTTGTCGGCGACGATGATCGGGTCGACCTTCGCGACGCCGGGGGCCGGGTCGCCCACGTGCAGGCCGGTGGTCTTCGGACGCGGTGTCGGCGACGTCATCGTCGACTCGTCGGCGGACTCGGCCGCGACGGCGTCTTCGCTGGGTGTCATGTCACTTGACAAAGGTCAGCTCCTTCTTGTTGCCGAGGATGCCCTGCGGCATGAAGATCACGAGGAGCATCAGCGCGACGCCCACGAGGATGAACCGCAGCGTCGCCGCCTGGATCGCCGACATGCCGAACAGCAGGCCCGCCGACGCCATGGCCGGCAGCACGTTCGACAGGAACGTCTGCAGCACCCAGAAGATGAGCGAGCCCAGCAGCGGGCCGAAGACCGTCGCCGCGCCGCCGAGCAGCAGCGCCGTCCAGATGAAGAACGTGAGCGACGTGACGTAGACACCGGGGCTGATCGCCGACGGCAGCGCGTAGACGATTCCACCCGCGGCGGCGATGACGCCACCGAGCACGAGCGCCTGCATCTTGTAGGCGAAGACGTTCTTGCCGAGCGAGCGCACGGCGTCTTCGTCTTCGCGGATGCCCTTGAGAGCACGGCCCCACGGGCTGCGGGTCACGAGCCACACGACGAGCACGGCGACGGCGAGCGTGATGAGGCCCACGATGCGCACCCACCACTGGGTCTCGTTGTAGGTCCACGGGCCGAAGCCGTACACACCGGGCGGGATCGGGTTCGCCGCGCGGAAGCTCGAGTGGTAGCCGCTCAGGCCGTCGGCCGAGCCGGTCACGTCGTCGAACGCCGTCGTGAGGAACAGCAGGCGCACCACCTCGGCGGCCGCGATCGTCACGATCGCGAGGTAGTCGCCGCGCAGTCGCAGCGTCGGGATGCCGAGGATGAGGGCGAAGATCGCCGCGGCGACCAGTCCGATCAGCGCCGCGACCCACCAGGTGATGCCGAACGTGAGGATCGAGATCGCGTAGCCGTAGGCGCCGATGGCCATGAAGCCGGCGATGCCCATGTTGATCAGTCCGGCGAAGCCGAAGTGGATCGCCAGCGCGAGCGCGGCGAGGGCGTATCCGATCGTCGCCGGGCTGAGGATCGACGACGCCGAGTTGGAGAGAATCTGCAACCAGTTCATGAGTGCGCCTTAACCTATTCTCTCGCGTCGGCCGAGGATTCCCTGTGGCCGGAACAGCAGGATCACGATGAGGATGAACAGGGCGCTCGCGTACTTGAGGTCTGCGGGGATCCACAGGCTCGACGCCTCGACCAGGATTCCGACGATCAGTGCACCCACGAGCGCGCCGTACGCGGTTCCGAGACCGCCGAGCACGACCGCAGCGAACATGAGGAGCAGGATCTGCGCTCCCATGTCCCAGCGGATGCCGGGGCGGTAGTAGGCGTACAGGATGCCGGCGAGACCCGCGAGCGCGCCGGCGACGATCCACACGACGCGCACCACGAAGTCGACGTCGATGCCGGATGCCGCGGCGAGCGAGGGGTTGTCCGAGATCGCGCGCGTCGCCTTGCCGATGCGCGACCGCGTGAGCCAGAAGGCGAACGCGACGATCACGATGATCGAGATCGCGAGCGACACCATGTCGATGACGCTCATCTGCACCGCGCCGAACAGCGGGATCTTCTCGGCTGCGGCGCCCGGCAGCTGCTCGGTGCCTCCGCCGATGAAGAACTGGAAGAGGTACCGCATCGCCAGCGACAGACCGATGCTCACGATCATGAGCTGGACGACGCCGACCCTTCGTCTTCGCAGCGGTCGCCAGAGGATGGCATCCAGCACGAGACCGAGGACGGCGCTCAGGATGACCGCGAGCGGATAGCCCAGCCACCACGGCAGCGCGAGACTCGCGGGGCCCACGAGCACGAGCGCGGCCACAGCGCCGAAGGTCACCATCTCGCCGTGGGCGAAGTTCGAGATTCCGGTGGTGCCGTAGACGAGGGTGAGGCCGACCGCCGCGAGGGCGAGCATGAGGCCGAAGCTGATGCCCTGCACGATGCGCTGCACGAACTGGTCGAAGAAGCTCGTGACGTTGCGTTCGCCTTCACCGATGAAGAAGTTCACCGTCGCGCGGCCGCCCTGGCCCATCTCGACTTCGCGCACATTGGGCTGTTCGGATGCCTCGTCGACCACCGCGATGCCCTCTGGCAGCGTGTTCTCGTCGAGGGTGACGATGTAGACCTCGCCGCGCTCGGGGACGCCGACGCGCCACTGGCCGTTCTCGTCGGTCTCGACCTCTTGCAGCCCACCAGGGCCGTCGACGGTGAGCACGACTCCGGCGAGGGGTTCGCCGTCGAGCTGCACGTTGCCGCTGATGCGGTACGGGTTCTCGTCGTCGGCCGCCAGCGCGGGGGTCGAAGTGAGGAAGAACCCCACCACGAGCAGGAACAGAGCGACGAGTGCGGCGACGGTTCTCGCGCGACCGCGATTCAGCGCCGATTCAGTCGTAGGACCCAACGAAACCTCCCAGTGCGGCACGACGAACACCGAGGAGTCGGGTCGCATCGGCCGTGATGAACGACGTTACGACCATAGTGTGTCGACGGTGTTTCGCGCGCGATACGTGACCGAATCGCGACCCTGCGGCATCCGCTCGCAAAGGGGAATGAATGCGTTGCCGCCGCGCTTAGAATCGTGTAAGAGCGCACGCGCGCTCGGCCGTCGTCGTCCACCCCGAGCAACGCGCCGTGCGCGCAGGAGAATTCATGGAGCACCACGACCCCTTCGGCTTCGTCGGACTGACGTACGACGACGTCCTCTTGCTTCCCGGCCACACCGACGTGATCCCCAGCGAGGCCGACACGTCGAGCCGGGTCACGCGACGCATCACGGTGGCCACTCCGCTGCTGTCGGCCGCGATGGACACCGTCACCGAGACGCGGCTCGCGATCGCGATCGCACGCGAGGGCGGCATCGGCATCATCCACCGCAACCTGTCGATCGCCGATCAGGCGGCGATGGTCGACCGCGTCAAGCGCAGCGAGTCGGGCATGATCACCGACCCCATCACGACGACGCCCGACGCGACGATCGAAGAGGTCGACGGGCTGTGCGCGCAGTACCGCATCTCGGGTCTTCCCGTCGTCGATGACGAGGGGCGTCTCGTGGGCATCGTCACGAACCGCGACATGCGCTTCGTGTCGGGCTTCGAGCGCCAGACGACGCTCGTCAAGGACGTCATGACCAGCGAGGGTCTGGTGACCGGCACCGTGGGCATCGGCGCCAACGAGGTCATCGCCCTGTTCGCCGAGCATCGCGTCGAGAAGCTGCCGCTCATCGACGGCGACGGCAAGCTCGCGGGCCTCATCACCATCAAGGACTTCGACAAGAGCGAGAAGTACCCGCTCGCCACGAAGGACGAGCACGGCCGCCTGCGCGTCGGCGCGGCGATCGGCTTCTTCGGCGACGCGTGGGACCGCGCGGTGGCGCTGCGAGACGCCGGTGTCGACGTCGTGGTCGTCGACACGGCGAACGGGCAGTCCGCCGGCGTGATCGACATGGTGCGCCGCATCAAGGCCGATCCGTCATTCGCCCACATCGACGTCATCGGCGGCAACGTTGCGACGCGCGAGGGCGCCCAGGCGCTCATCGATGCGGGCGTCGACGCCGTGAAGGTCGGCGTCGGCCCGGGATCGATCTGCACGACGCGCATCGTCGCGGGCGTCGGGGTTCCGCAGGTCACCGCGATCTACGAGGCATCCCTCGCGGCCCGCGAGGCCGGCATCCCTGTCATCGCCGACGGCGGCCTGCAGTACTCGGGCGACATCGCGAAGGCGCTCGTCGCCGGCGCGGACACGGTCATGATCGGATCGCTGCTGGCCGGCACCGACGAGTCGCCGGGCGAGGTCGTCTTCCAGGGCGGCAAGCAGTTCAAGCTGTACCGCGGCATGGGTTCGCTCGGCGCGCTGCAGACGCGCGGCAAGAAGACCTCGTACTCGAAGGACCGGTACTTCCAGGCCGACGTGCCCAGCGACGACAAGCTCATCCCCGAGGGCATCGAGGGCCAGGTCGCGTATCGCGGCCCCGTCTCGGCGGTGGCCTACCAGCTCGTCGGCGGCCTGCGGCAGTCGATGTTCTACGTCGGCGCCCGCACGGTCGACGAGCTCAAGGCCAAGGGCAAGTTCGTGCGCATCACGTCGGCCGGCCTCAAGGAGTCGCACCCGCACGACGTGCAGATCGTCGTCGAGGCGCCGAACTACAAGCGCTGACCCGGCGGCGACCCCGCCGGCGAGACGGCTCACAGGCTTCGCAGAATCGCGCGAAACCCGCAGAGAACGCGCGTATCTCTGCGAAGTCGGCATCACTCTGCGAACTCTGTGAGCGGATGCCGCGTCCTCCCCAGCCGCGCTGCGAGCGGCATCCGTCCACAGATGACCCCACGAGCACGGGTCGGACGTGTCTAGGGCGCAGACTCCGGACATGGCGGTTGCGCGCAGGAGTGCGGAGGAGCTCGCGGCGTGGATCGCGTCTCGTGAGGGTGCGGTGCACCGCGACGACGCGCTGCGTGCGGGGTTCGGCGTCCCGCTGATCCGCGACCTGGTGAGGTCGGGTGGTGCCGAGATGCTCCGCCGTGTGTGGGTGGTCACGGCCGCCGCGCCCGTGGATCTGCGCGCCGCCGCACGCGCCGGCGGGCGGATCACGTGCGTCTCACTCGCGCGGCGACGCCGATGGTGGGTTCCGGAGGGCGTCGATCCGGCGGTCCACCTCCACATGCACCCTGGCTCGAGCGGGGTCGGACCCGTCGGCGGGCGGGGCGCGGTGACGCACTGGAACAAGCCCCTCGCGCCGTCGCCGCGCTCGCTGATCGGCACGGTCGAGGACGCCCTCCAGCACATCGCGGCGTGCCTCGATCACGACACCGCGCTGGTGCTCTGGGAATCGGCTGCGCGCGTCGAGAAGCTGGCGCCGGAGGCGCTCCGTCAGGTGACATGGTCGTCGCTCGCGGCACGGGAACTGGCCGCATCCGTCACAGGCCTGTCCGACTCCGGTCTCGAGACGCTGCTCGTCGTGCCGCTGAGGCGCGCCGGATTGCGCGTGAGGCAGCAGGTCGTGCTGGCGGGTCGCCCGGTCGATGCGCTCGTCGGCGAGCGGCTGGTGGTTCAGGCGGACGGCTACGAGTTCCACTCGTCCTCCGCGCAGCGTGCAAAGGATCTCGCGCACGACGCGGAGTTGCGCCTGCGCGGCTACACGGTGCTGCGCTTCAGCTACGCGCAGATCGTGCACGAGTGGCCGAGTGTCGAGCGCACCATCCGCCGGGCCGTCGCGTCGGGTCTCCACCGGAGCTGAGTCCGCATGCCGGTTCACAGGCTTCGCAGAAACACGCCAACTGCGCAGAGTCATCGGCGGATGCTGCGGGGTTCGCGTGATTCTGCGAAGTCTGGGAGTGGCTGTCAGGATGCCCCGGCGGGCCTAGGCTGACGCCATGATCCGGCAGCGGCGGCATCCGGCGGCGACGCAGGGCGCGACGCGCCTCGAGGCGTTCACCGACGGCGTGTTCGCGATCGCCGCGACGCTGCTCGTGCTCGACCTCACGACGCACACGTTCGGCGAGGTCGCGACGGATGCCGCGCTGTGGTCCGCACTCCTCGGCATGTGGCCGCTGTTCGCGACGTTCGCGCTGAGTTTCCTGCTGCTGTGCCTGCTGTGGATGACGCACGTGCAGCAGTTCGAGTACATCGAGCGCGTGGACTCGGTCATCGTGTGGCTCAACAGCTTCCGGCTGCTGTTCATCGTGCTCGTGCCCTTCGCGACGAGCCTGACCACCGAGTACTCCGACTACCTCGCGGGGCGCCTCGCGATGCCGCTCACGTTCTTCGGCGCGATCCTGTTCGGCGCCCTGCAGTGGGAGTGGGCGCGGCGGCACCGCGCCGAGCTCATGCCCGACCTGTCCGACGCCGACGTCGCACGGGCCGGTCGCGGCGCGCTCAGCGCGCTGCTGATCAGCGCCGGCGTCGTGGTGCTCGCGCCGTGGGTCG